>JAOPXF010000453.1 GCA_025965295.1 Nocardioides sp. | reverse complement strand
CCTCGACAAGGTGGCGCTGGTGCTCGGCTCCGAGGGCCACGGACTCTCCTCCCGCTGGGAGCAGGCCGCCGACCGCCGGGCGATCATCCCGATGCGCGAGGGCATCGACTCGCTCAACGTGGCGGCCGCGACCGCGGTGGCGTGCTACGTCACCGCGCGGCGCTGAACGTCGTACCTTCTGGTGCATGGCTGCTGACGTCCAGACCTCGAACGCCGACTCGCCGTACCACCGCCTGCTGCCCATCGGGGAGCGGTTGTCGGCGACGCCACTGGTCGAGGACCGCTTGTCGTGCTTCGAGTCGGTGACCTTGAAGGCGCTGGAGCCGATGCTGGTGCCGGAGGCCCCCAGGGTGGGTGAGCTGGACCGCTCGGAGTGCCTGCACTGCCGGCCGTCGGAGTTCACGATCTGGCGCGACGACGTCTGGCACGTGAACGCCGGTTTCGAGGCGATGGGCATCCCGTTCGTCGGGGGTCTGGCCCCCAACGAGCACTGCCGGCTGGAGGACGCGTCGATGGCGGTGCTGACCTCCCTGGGCCCACTGCTGCAGCGGCTGAGCGAGGCGGTGAAGTCGATCCCGGGTGTCGCGCGCACGCACTTCTCGCGGTGGGGCGACGGCTCGGAGCACTTCCACCTGTGGGCGCTGGCCCGGCCCGCGGGGATGATGCAGGGGCGCGGGGCGATGCTGGCGTTCTGGAACGACGTGCTGCCGGCGATGCCGGACGACCTCGCGGCCGAGCACCTGCGGGTCGTCGCGTCCTCGCTCGCGAGCGGCGGCGGAGAGGCGCTGGTCTAGGGGAAGTCGACCGGCATCTCGTAGATGATCTCGAGGCCGTCCTCGTCGTCCCACTGCTCGCCGGTCTCGAGGAACTCGTACTGGTGGATCAGCGCGAGGGACGCCGCGTTGGTGGGGGAGACCGTCGCCCGGAGGACCTTGGCCTCCGGCTCGCGGCGGGCCCGCTCGATCAGGGCCTCCAGCGCGGCGCGGGCGTAGCTGCGTCGGCGCCACTGGGGGTCGACGGCGTAGCCGAGCTCGACCATCCCGTCGGCGTCCGGTGCCGCATGGAAGCCGGCCTTGCCCACCGCCAGCCCGGCCTCCTCGTCCCAGATCACCCCGGTCACCCAGGGCAGGTCCTGCGGGGACTCCTCCGCCTGGCGGGCCCGGAAGCGCCAGGTGCCGACGCAGTCGGGGCCCGCGAGCCACGGGCTCAGCGGGACGGGTGACGTCCGCTGCGCGGTCGTGAGGTCCTGGTCGGCCAGAGCCCGCAGCGTTGCGCGGTCGAGCTGGACGATGCGGATCCGGGGCGGGGTCGCGCGGCTCATGCAGCGACCGTCAGGCTCAGGTCGGTGAAGACCAGGTCCACTCTGGGTCGCTCGGGCTTCGGCGCGCTCGGGGTGCCCGGGAGTGGGGGAGCGGTGCTGGCGTGGGTGTGTCCGGTCGGGGTGGTCACGACCACAGTATGGCGGGGTCCGGGCCTGGGTCTGGAGTGCCAGCCGAGGGCTTGTTTGGCGTAGTTGCAGCGCTCGCACAGGCCCTGGCCGTTGGTGGCGGTGGTCGTGCCGTGGGCGCTCTTGGGGGTGATGTGGTGGTGGTGGCGGATGGGTGCCCCGCACCAGGGGGTGCGGCACATCCCTCCGTCACGGATGCGGATGAGCTCCTGGAGACCCTTGGGGAAGTGCCGGGCCCTGGAGTCCATCGCGACGAGGTCGCCGGTGGTCGGGGTGGTGTAGATCCGCCGGAACCAGGCGACCGAGTCGCTCGCGGCGCGGGTGATGTGGTCGCGGGCCCACTGAGCCGGCACGACGCCGTAGCCGTCGAGGTGGGCGGGCTCGGTGTCGCCGCCCAGGAGGCTGCGGTCGGTGATGACCATGCCGACGCTGACCGGGATCGGGTCGGTGGCGCAGAGTCCGGTCACGCGGCCGACGAGGGTGTCGGCCATGACCTGTCCGCGAGACCTCGGGTCGCCTCCGGCGCGGAGCCGGTCGGCCTCCTTGGTCAGGGCGGCGTAGACCGCGACGCCCTGGGCGACCGGCAGCAGCGCGGTCACCCAGGTCATGGTGTCGGGGGCGGGACGGATGCTCACGTGACGCTCGGTCTCAGCGCGGCGGTTGCGTCGTACGACGGACTCGGCATCGAGGCGGTGCACGAGCCTCTGCGCTGCGGCGACCAGGGCCCGGTCGGACAGGCCCTCGAGGGTCTTGGGGTCAGCGCACAGTGCCGCGTCCACGGTCCGGCGGTCCGCCACCGACAGGCAGGCGGTCTCGCGGGCCAGCAGGGTCGCGCGCCACTCCGAGAGCCGGCCCTGCGTCATCGCGGTCAGGGCGTGGGGCATCTCGCCGGTGAGGACCTTCGCCAGGCCGAGGTGCTGGGCGCCCGGACCGGGGATTCGCGGCGGGCCAGGGCGATCTGGGAGGCGATGCCCTCACCCTGGCGCCGGGCCGGTCGCCCGGCCTCGGCCTGCGTCCGGCGCTGGGAGGCGTCGAACTCCGCGCTCAACCGGGCCTGCGCGGCCGCGGCCGCCGCCTTGAGCTCCTCCAGCTCCGTGATCCGCTCGATGCGCTCGACATCCGAGACCACAGCGCGCGACAGCCCGGCCAGGGTGGTCATCCACCCGACGAGGTCGGGCTGCGTCTCAGTATCGAACATGTATTCCAATATAGAGCAAGCCGCCGACAGTCGTTCTTCTTCCACAGCGACGACGTCTGGCTCTCACCAGGTGTGTCCCACTGGCAGGGGGAGTGCCGCGATCGAGGACGGCGAGGACCCGTCTCCTGGAACTACCGGATGACGGTGAGCGGGCCTTCATCATGTGTCGGTGGCTCGAAGTGGTCGAAGTACTGGGCGACAAGGTCTTGGGTGAGCACGAAGTCATCGGGGTGGCTGCCACGCCTCGCCCTCATGCGGCTCAGGACCGTCATGCGATCGGTCGCAAGGTAGATCGTCTCGGGGATTACGCCAGTCGGCTCGAGCAGCTTGCGGTAGTCGTCGCGCATCCGTCGCGACCAGAACGAGAAGTCGAGGACGACGTCGGCGCCCGCAGCGACGAGCTCCAGCAGCCGAGCCTGCAGGTCGTTCTCGATCTCGTCGCGGAAGTCTGGAGGCAGCGGCACGGTCGAGATGCCCCGACGCCACATCTCGACGTCGAACGAGAGCCGAACCATTCCCTCGCTCTCCAGGCGCTGCTGCGCGTAGGTCGACTTCCCGGCCCCTGAAGGGCCACACATGAAGATCACGCGGCTCACGGATGGACCCTACGTCGATCTTCGGCCGGCTTGAGTGCTGAACGTCGCAGCGACGCGCGTCGCGACAGGTGTCGCAGTGGGGTCGCACTTGCAGGCGGGCCACGAGCGACTGTGGGCCACGGTCTGGGACTGGAACGCCGCGTCCCGCCGAGTGCTGGCCAAGCTCGGGTTCACCGAGACCGGGCGCACGGAGGTCGATCCGGTCCGCGGCACCACGCTGTTCACCACGAGAAGGCTCTGACGCCCAACAGCGGCTAGCGTCGCCCGAGCGCGAAGTACGCGATCGGCCCGACCGGCTGCACCAGGAACGCCAGCACCCAGACGGCCTTCGGGCCGCGGATCTCACGGGTCGGGCGCCTCACGAGATCCCGCAGCGCGAGCGAGGTCACCACGACTTCGGCGGCTCCCGCGGCACAGATGGCCCGTTGCTGGGTCGCGGTCAGGTCTGACCACGTCGTCGGGGACTTCTCCATGCCGCCAATCTACGGTGCGGCGGCGGCGCACCGGATGCAGGTACGTGCCGTGGGCCTGGCCTCCAGCCTGAGCTCGCCGATCGCCCCGCCGCACCGCTCGCACGTGCCGTACGTCCCGTTCTCGAGGCGCGCCACGGCGGCGTCGATCTCCAGGAGGTGAAGCTGCGCCTGTCGGACCAGGGCTCCGATCTGCGACCGCTCGAACGCGATCGTCGCGCCCTCCGGATCGTGCTCGTCGTCCGCGTTGGTGTCCCGCGAGGCGTCGACGACCGACGCGTAGTCACCGCTCAGGTCAGCC
>JAOPXF010000251.1 GCA_025965295.1 Nocardioides sp. | reverse complement strand
GTGCGGCGCTCATGTCGCCGGTGACGAACCCGAACTCGTCCACACCTCAGGTCTACCCGCCTGACGGCGCGGGAAACGCGTGGTGCCCCAGGCAGGAGTCGAACCTGCGACCTTTCGCTTAGGAGGCGGCTGCTCTATCCGCTGAGCTACTGGGGCGGGACGCGCGCAGGGCGACCGGCGGCACGTCGGCGGACATCTTGCCACGGGCGGGTGCGGCCACCGCCAACGCCGGGGGAAGCGGATGTAACGCCGGATGCATCCCGCGACATGTAGTGGTCGAGGCGGCACCGGCCGCCCACCGATCGGGCCCCCGGCCCCTCGACCTTCGGAGAGCCCCATGTCTCTGCTCAACACCCCCACCTTCAAGCTCCTGTCGACCACGTCGGCCCTGGCGGTCGCCGGCTTGCTGACGCTGTCGTCGCCGGCCAGCGCGAGCGGCGGCGACGCCGACCACGACGGCATGCCCAACCGCTGGGAGGTCGCGCACCACCTGGACCCACACCGCGCCAACGCCAGGGGAGACGCCGACCGCGACGGGCTGAGGAACCTGGGCGAGTTCAAGCGCGGCACCGACCCGCGCGACGAGGACACCGACGGGGACGGCGACGACGACGGCGACGAGGTGCACGACGGCTCCCACTCGACCGACCCGACCGACTCCGACACCGACGACGACGGCACCCCCGACGGTGACGAGGACGCCGACCACGACGGCACCGACAACGAGGACGAGGACGACGCCACGGAGCCCTGCACCGCCGACGACGACGACGCGGACCACGACGGCGTCTCCGACGAGGACGAGAACGAGGACGGCACCTCGCCCTCCGACAGCGACTCCGACGACGACGGCACCGACGACGGCGCCGAGGACTCCGACGACGACGGCACCGACAACGCCTCCGAGGACGACCACCAGGGCGATGACTGCCAGGGCGACGACCACGGCGGCGACGACCGCAGCGGCATCGTCACCTACGTGGTGCGCTGACCTGCTCTCGAGACGGTGGCGCCACCTCGTCAACCACTGGGTCAGGCCGAGTGGAGCACGACCACGTCACCGTGGCTCCCGTAACCCAGCGTGGATCGGTCGTAGGGCGTTCCGTCGAAGGTGACCAGCAGCCAGCCGCCCACCGGGTCGGCGACCAGCTGGGGATGCGGTCCCTCGCAGTGGCCCAGCCCGGTCATCGGGGCAGCCGCCGTGGGGCACGCCGCGACGCTGGTGTCGGGCAGCACTGCGGCAAGCGTGTTCAGAGCGGCGGGTCCGTCGGCAGCGCGAGCTTGTCGGCGTTGACGAACGCGGATTCGTGCACACCTCATGTCGACCCGCCTGGCAGGGTGGAAGGACACACAGACCGTGGTGCCTCAGGCGGGAGTCGAACGAACCTGCGACCTCTCGCTGAGGAGGCGGCCGCCCTGTCCGCTGAGCTACCGGGGCGGGACGTGTCCCCCGGTCGCGAGGCGCACCCCGTCCGTCGGCGGTCATCCTGCCACGGTCACGTGGAGCGCATCACCACGACGTCGCCGTGCCCGCCGTATCCCATCACCTTCTGCTCGAACTGCTGACCGTCGAAGGTGACGATCAGCCAGCCACCCGAGGGGTCGGGGATCAGGTTGGGGTGCGGGATGTTGGTCGGGTAGGGGGCGTCGAGTCGTCCGATCCGCCGGCCACCCAGGTCGAAGACGGGGTAGTCGCGTCCGTCGCGGTCGCTGGCCAGCAGGTACGTCGACCCGTCCACGGTCGCCAGGATCACACCCTCGCACTGATGCAGGTCGGTGGCGGCCGCCACCGGCGACAGGCCCTCGAACCAGGCGTCCGCGTCGGTCGTTGCCAGGGCGGGGTGGAAGTCGAAGGGGTCCTGCGAGGGGCTCTCCACGAAACCGACGTGCCAGGTGCCGTCGAGCCGGGTCAGCGCAGGATCCCAGGAGCCGTACGGGGTGGGCAGCGGCGTCCGCCTCGTCTCCAGGAGGTGGACCCCGGACAGCAGATCCTCGTCGGACTCGCAGTGGCGCACGTGGATCGAGCCGGGCTCGAAGTCGCCCCACGAGCTGGTGGCCACCAGCCACCGGTCCCCGTCGCGCACGAGCTGGCCGGCATGGTCGCCGAGCAGCAGCCCGTCGCGCCGCGTGAAGAGCTGTGCCTCGAGCCGCATGTCCTCCGGGGCGGCAGGGTCAAGGGACCACACGGTCCAGTGGGCCTGCTGGAAGAACCCCAGGCCGGCACAGGTCCAGGTGACGAAGACCCTCCCGTCCCGGGTGTACGGCGAGCCGTCGGCGTGCTGGACCAGGTGCGGGTCGCGCACCCCGGTCATCCCGAAGATCCCCGCCCGCACCGAGATGGGGTCCAGCTCGTCGGCCGCCCAGGCGTAGGAGTGGGCAGCGAGCACGTCCTCGCGTCGCAGGTCGACCAGGGCGGCCACCTTGGTCCGCTCGGTCAGCACGGGTCGCCACCCGTCGCCGGTGTCGACGAGAGCGGTCACCTGGTTCTCGCAGAGCGCGAAGGCGATCCCGACGTCGCCGCTGAGGTCGACCCGGCGGCGCCTCAGGACGCGGGTGCGACCGTTGCGACGCACCTCCAGGCTGAGCCGCGAGGTCGCCGCCGACCAGCGCACCAGCACGTGCTGGTCGTCGCCGGTGGCGAGACCGGCGGCGACGGAGGCTCCCTCGGGAAAGCGGCCGGAGGGCCCGGATACGCGCACCTCGACAGCCGCGTACGGCGCCGCCGGTCCCGACTCCTCGCGCTGCAGGCCGGCCCGCCCGACGTCCACCGCCGGTCGGTCGAGGTCCACGGCGACGAACCCCGGCGCGACCAGCTCGAAGGGTCGGAAGCGGTCGACGGTGCGGAAGGAGAGATCGAAGATGGGAGCCTCCTGGGTAGCGATGGACTGACGCGAAGCCGGCGCCCGAGCCCGGCGGTCCCCGGTGCACGCTGCCAGTGTGCCGACCCCGGCGGCCGTGCCGAGCAGCAGCACCCGGCGCGACGTCCGGGGCCCGCCCGGGGTCATCCCTTGAGTCCGGACCGCGAGACCCCCTCGATCACGAACCGCTGGGCGATCAGGTAGAGCAGCAGCACCGGCACGCTGGCCACTACCGCGCCGGCCATCAGCAGGTCGTAGCGCACGCTGTTGGCCGACTGGAGGGTCGAGAGCCCCGCCTGGAGTGTCTGGTTCTCCGGGCTGAACAGCACGTACACCGGCCACAGGAAGTCGTTCCAGTTGGTGAGGAACGACAGCAGGCCCAGGGTCGCCAGGGCCGGCTTCGACAGCGGCAGCACGATGCGGGTGAAGACCTGCCAGCGGTTCGCGCCGTCGAGGAACGCCGACTCCTCGAGCTCCAGGGGCAGCCCGGCGAAGAACTGGCGGAGGAAGAAGACGCCGAACGCACCGGCTGCGGTCGGGACGATGATGGCCAGCAGCGTGTCCAGCCAGAAGAGTCTCCCGACGATCTCGTAGTTGGGGATGACGAGGATCACCGGGGGCACGAAGAGGGTCGACACGATCAGGGCGAAGACCACCTTCTTGCCGCGGAACTCCAGGCGGGCAAGGGCGTACGCCGCGAGGGCGGACGTCACCACGACGAGCGCGGCGTTGGCCGTCGCCGCGATCATGGAGTTCAGGAACCACCGGAAGACCGGGGTGTCGGTGGCCGTGAGGATCCGGTCGTAGGCCTGGGTGGTGAACGGGTCGGGGATCCACGAAGGCGGTGTCTTGACCGCCTCGCGGGCGGTCTTGAGGGAGGTCAGGACGACGAACACCAGCGGGCTGACGAACAGCAGCGTCAGCAGGACCAGTGCGGCGTACCTCAGGGCCTTCATGCGTCCTCCATCGTTCCGCGCAGCCGGAACAGGGCGAACACGATCGCGGACAGGAGCATCAGGGCGACCGTCAGGATCCACGAGGCCGCGGCGGCCTCACCCATCTGGAAGTTCTGCAGCCCGGTCTCGGCGATGTAGAAGATGGCCGTGCGGGTGTCCTGCGCCGGAGCGCCGTTGGTCATGATGAACGACTGACCGAACATGTTGGCCGACGCGATGATCGTGATCAGCGTGACGAACATCGTCACCGGACGCAGGCTCGGCAAGGTGATGTGCCAGAACGCCGACCACCTGGAGGCCCCGTCGACGCGGGCCGCCTCGTAGAGCTCCAGCGGGATGTCCTGCAGACCGGCCAGGTAGATGACGGCGTTGAAGCCCAGCGTCCACCACACGGTCACGCCGACCAGGGCGACCCAGGCGGCCGGCACCGAGCTCAGCCACGCCGTGTCGTCGGGCAGCCCGATCGCACCGAGGTAGGAGTTGACCGCCCCGATGTTGCGGTCGAGCAGGAAGCGCCACATGACTCCGACGACCGCCACACCGAGGACGTAGGGGGCGAAGTAGACGGCCCGGAAGATGTTGCGCCCGCGGAACTTCTCGTTCATCACCAGTGCGACGGCGAGCGGGACCACGATCAGGAGGGGGACGGTGAAGAGCGTGAAGATCCCCGTCGCCTGCATGGACTTCCAGAACGGGTCGAACGACACCGATCCGGAGTCGAAGAGCGCCTTGTAGTTGTCCAGGCCGACGAAGGGCTTGCCGGGGAGCGTGAAGTCCCAGTTGTGCAGGCTGATCCACAGCCCGAGCAGGATCGGGAGCAGCACGAACGCGCCGAACAGCAGGAGGTACGGCGCGAGGAAGAGCCAGGCGGTGAGCGAGCTCCCCCGGCGGGTCACCGACACCTCAGCCGCCGAACTTCTCGAGGTTCTTCCCCATCAGCTCGGTGGCGTTGGAGGCAGCGCCGGACAGGGCGTCCTCGGGGGACTTCTTGCCCAGGATCCCCTCGTTGACCGCGACCTCGAGGGTCTGTGGCTGCACGTCGCCGAGGCCCGGGACCGGCGGCAGGAAGTGCAGTGCCTCGATCTGGTCCTTGATGGCGTACTGGGTGGAGTCCGTGAACTGCGGCTCCTCGCGCGCCGAGTTGCGGGCCGGGATCATGCCCGCGTCCGACCACGACGCCGACTGGTCCGACATCCAGCCGATGAAGGTCTTGCCGGCGTTGGCGCGATTGGTGTCGTCGGCGGCCTGGGCGGTCATGAAGAAGTGGTGGGAGTTGGCCCACGCAGCGAGGCTGCTCCCGATCACCGGCAGCGTCGCGATGCCGTAGTCGATGCCCGACGCGTCGAGGTCGTTGATCTGCCAGATGCCGTCCCACGTGATGGAGTTCTGGCCGTTCTTGAAGGCGGTGTACTGGGCGTCGATGTCGACGTTGTCGGGGCTGTAGCCCTTGTCGACCTGCTCCCGCATCCAGCCCAGTGCCTGCACTCCGGCGTCGTCGTCGTACGTCGCGGCGGAGCCGTCCTCGGCGTACGGCTCGCCGCCGAACTGCCACAGCAGCGAGAGGAACATCAGGTGGGCAGGCCACTGGTTCGGCATCCAGAACGGGTTCTCGACGCCCGAGGACTGCAGCTTCTTGCACGCGTCCTCCAGGGACGCCGCGTCGGTGGGCGGGGCGTCGATCCCGGCCTTGGAGAAGTGCTCCTTGTTGTAGTACATCGCGATCGTGTGGACATCGAGCGGGATGCCGTAGCGCTTGCCCTGGTAGATCCCGGGCGCCCAGACCGGGGAGGTGAAGTCCGACTCCTCCAGGCCCAGCGCCTCCGCGAGGTCGTCGAGCGGGACGATCACGTTGCGCGCCGCATTGGTCGCCAGCTGGTCGAGGTGCATCGCGCCGACGTCGGGCCCCTTGCCGGCCTGCGCGGCCGCGGGGAGCCGCTGGTAGAAGTCGGCCCACTCGACGGTGTTGTTCTCGATGTCGATGTTGTCGTGCTCCGACACGAACTTCTTCACCAGGGCCTGCATGGCGGGCCCGTCGCCGCCGGTGAAGCCGTTCCAGTAGGCCAGGGTCAGGGCGGGGCCGTCGTACTCCTTGCCGGTGAAGTTGCCGACGCCGCTCTGGGTCCCTCCACCGACACCCTTGCCCCCGCCGCAGCCGGCGAGCAGCAGCCCGCCGGCGGTCACCGTCAGGAAGCCTCGGCGGGAGAGGCCGGACCGGGTCGGTCGAATCAGCGGTGAGCCGTTCATCTGTCCTCCTAGGACGGGGTGGTGGCGGGGTTGGTGTCCGGCGCGAGCCGGATGACATTCCAGGAGACGGGCGGCAGGATCGCCCGGAGCCACCCGTCGCTGAGCGTGACCCGGTGGTTCGGGACCGGGGTGACGGCGTCGGGGTGGGCGGCGCTGTTGGTGGTGCGTACGTCGGGTGCGGCGAGGGTCGTGGCGCCCACGAGCCGGTGGTCGGGGAAGGCGCGCAGCTCGGCGCTGAGCTCCAGGTCCTGGTCGGTCGAGCGGTTGACGGCCAGGAGCGTGACCGCGCCGCTCTCCTCGTCGTACGTCGCGGTCGCGTCGAGGTAGGGCACCTCGCCGTGATCGGTCGCGTCGTAGCAGGCGACCCGTGGCTCGACGCGCAGCACCTCCCCGCGCGCGAGTGCCGCGGCCTGGGCGAAGGGATGGAAGATCGTCTGCCGCCAGGCGGGCCCACCGGTCTCGGTGCGGATGGGGGCGATCACGTTGACCAGCTGCGCCTGACAGGCGATGCCGACGCGGTCGGCGTGCCGCAGCAGCGAGATGAGAAGGCTGCCGACGACGGCCGCGTCGGCCACGTCGTACGTGTCCTCGATCAGCGGGCGGGCCTCGACCCAGTCGACCATGGCCTGCTCGTCCCAGTCCGAGACGTACCAGACGTTCCACTCGTCGACCGAGACCTGGAGCCGGCGGCGCGACTTCAGGCGCGCGCCCACGTGGTCGGCGGTGGCGACGACGGCGTCGATCGCCCGGTCGAGGTCGACGCCGCTGGCCAGGAAGTCGCCCACTGACTTGCCCACTGGGTCGTAGTAGTTGTGCAGCGAGACGTAGTCCACCGCGTCATAGCACTCCTGCAGCACGGTCGACTCCCACGTCGCGAACGTCGGCATTCCGGTGTTGGAGCTGCCGCACGCCACCAGTTCGACTCCCGGGTCGACCTTGCGCATCGCTCGGGCCGTCTCGGCCGCCAGCCGGCCGTACTCGAAGGCGGTCTTGTGACCGATCTGCCAGGGCCCGTCCAGCTCGTTGCCCAGGCACCAGACCCGGATGTCGTGCGGCTCCTTCGCACCGTTGGCCCGCCGCAGGTCCGAGAGCTGGGTGCCCTCGGGGTGGTTGCAGTACTCGAGCAGGTCGACCGCGTCGGCCACGCCTCGCGTGCCGAGGTTGACCGCCATCATCGGCTCGACCCGCGCCTGCTCGCACCACGTCACGAACTCGTCGACGCCGAACTGGTTCGACTCCAGCGAGCGCCAGGCCAGGTCCAGCCGGCGGGGTCGCTCGTCGAGCTGTCCGACGCCGTCCTCCCAGCGGTAGCCGGACACGAAGTTGCCGCCGGGGTAGCGCACGATCGTGGGCCCGAGCTCGCGGACCAGGTCGAGCACGTCGCCACGGAAGCCGTCGCCGGTGGCCGTGGGGTGCTCGGGCTCGTAGAGGCCGGTGTAGACGCAGCGGCCCATGTGCTCGGCGAAGGACCCGAACAGGCGCCGGTCGACCGCCCCCACACGGAATGCGGGGTCGATCGTCAGGTTGGCCGAGATCACGGTCCGGTTCTACCTCAAGATTTCCATCGTTGTAAACCCCCCGTAACCGGAACGACGTCGAGGCACTAGGCTCTTCGGACCAGCGACCCACAGGGAGGTGCGGCGTGCGGGTGCGCCTACGCGACGTGGCTGAGCGGGCCGGTGTCTCGGTCAAGACCGTCAGCAACGTCGTGAACGGCTACGTCCACGTCGCACCCTCGACCCGGGCCCACGTCCAGGGCGTGCTCGACGAGATGGGCTACCGGCCCAACCTGTCCGCGCGGCACCTGCGCGCCGGGCGCACCGGCGTGATCGCGCTCGCCCTGCCCGAGCTGGACAACCCGTACTTCGCCGAGCTCACGGGTTTCGTCGTCCAGGCGGCAGAGGACAACGGCTGGACGGTCCTGGTCGACCAGACCGACGGCCTGCGGGAGCGGGAGCTCTTCGTCGCCGCCGGGATCCGGCACCACCTCATCGACGGCGCCATCCTCAGCCCCGTGGCGCTGGGCGCCGAGGATCTCGTCCGCCGGAGCCCCGAGGACATCCCGCTGGTGCTGCTGGGGGAGAAGATATCGGTCGGGCCGGTGGACCACGTGGCGATCGACAACGTGGCCGCGGCCCGGCTGGCGACCGAGCACCTGCTCTCGCGGGGTCGCACCCGCCCGGCCGCCATCGGCGGCCAGACCGGTGCCGAGTCGGGCGTGGCCCACCTGCGACGTCGCGGCTGGGAGGACGCCCTCACGGCGGCCGGGCTCCCCGTCGACGAGTCGCTGGTCGCGGAGGTCCCGACCTTCCGGCGCGAGCACGGAGCGGAGGCCATGCGGACCCTCCTGGACCGGGGGCCCGCGCCCGACGCGGTCTTCTGCTTCAACGACACCCTCGCGCTCGGGGCCCTCCGGGTGCTGGCCGACCGCGGCCTGCGCGTTCCGGAGGACGTCGTCGTGGTAGGGATCGACGACGTCGACGACGGCCGGTTCGCCGTGCCCACCCTCAGCACCATCGCCCCCGACAAGGAGGGCATCGCTCGCACCGCCGTCCGGATGCTGGCAGAGCGGTTCGCCGACGGCGGAGCCGACCTCAGCCCGCGCGACGTGCGCGCCGGCTTCGAGCTGATAGCCCGCGAGTCGACGATGGGCTGAGGCCGCTCAGTCGCGCACCCGCCAGACCCGCACATCGAGGAACCGGGCGACGTAGCCCTCGCCGCCCATGGACACCAGGCCCACCTCCGCGTGCTGGCCGAGGTTGTGGGTCCAGGTGCCACCGCGCACCCAGGCGCCGCCGTCCTGCCGGGTGTACGCCGTGAAATGGTCGGGCCCGCGGCGGTGGTCGACGACGATGCGGAGGCTGGTCAGGTCGCCCGGCGGCCCGACGACGCCGTTGCCGTAGACCGGGCGCCCCTCGGGCGCACGGGCGATCTCCTTGGCGAACTCGGTCTGGCGGGTCTCCCAGATGGACACGTGCACGAGCTTGACGAAGCGGTCCCTGCCGTCGTGGACCACGATCCCGGCCTGCACGTAGTTGTGGCAGCACCCCTCGGGCGGGAGGTTCAACCGGACCCTTGTCTGCACCAGGTAGTCACCCCGTGGCGCGTCCCGGCTGAGCACCGCCGCGGTGTTGGGGGTCCGCGCGATGTCGCCGGCCTGGGTGTCGACGCGGAGCTTCCCGTCCTCGACGGCGTACGTGTCGGCCGCGGGTGGGGTTCCGGTCCAGCTCCAGGCAGCGTCCAGGCCGTGCTCGAAGCCGTCGGAGAACTTCGGCAGCTCGCGTCCGAGCCGCAGGGGCCGCACCGGCTGCGGGTGGTAGCCGCTGGGATGGTGCGGTTGCGTCGCGGGCGCGGGCATGCGGCGATCGGACGCGCCCCGGTCGGCGCGCACGGTCGGCCAGCCCCCCACCCAGTCCAGGGGGTCGAGCAGGGGCGGGCGGCGGGTGAACCCGGGCTGGGTGGCGAAGTAGGGGTCGTGCCGGTCGACCGCGTGGTAGACCGTCCACCACCGCCCCGCCGCGTCGGTGAACACCGAGTTGTGACCGGTGCCCAGCCAACGGTTTCCGTTCGGCAGGAGGACGGGTGTGCCGCCCACCCGCCCGGCCAGCAGGGACTGCCCGTCCCGGTCCAGGAACGGTCCCAGGGGGCTGCGGGACCGGCCCACGAAGACGCCGTACGACGTCAGCGGCCCGTTGCAGCAGTTGGTCGCGGACGCGAACAGCCAGTACCAGCGTCCGCGCCGGACGACGTTGGCGCCCTCGTAGCGGTTGCCGATCGCGACCTGGGTCGGCTCGCCGACGATGCTCGCGCCCCGGTCGTCGAAGACCAGCCTCGTCGCCTGGATGCCGCCGTAGTAGCTGCCGTAGTAGAGCGTGCTGCTGGTGCGAACCGTGTCGCCCAGGACGTCGGGGTCGTAGGTCCAGAAGAAGGCGCAGTCCGCCCCGGGGTCCGGCCGCGGACCAACGAGCGGCTGGTCGGCGACCCGCCACGGGCCGGTCGGGCTGTCGCTGACGGCGATGCCGAGCGCGCTGTCGCCCGTCGAGTGACAGGCGTCCGGACCGCGCAGCGAGTCGTCGGTGTCGGTGACCACGAAGGTCAGGTAGTAGCGGTCCGTGGTGGCTGAGTAGACCACGTCGGGCGCCCAGATCCCGGCGCCGTCAGCAGCCCAGTCGGGGGCCTCCGGCAGGGCGTCGCCGACGTAGTTCCAGTGGAGGAGGTCGCGCGAGCGCGACATCGGGATGGGGTGGAACCGTAGGTCGCCCTGGTCGTCGACGTCGTCGTCGTTGAGCGGGTCGGTGGTGCAGTAGAGGTACCAGTACCGGTCGCCGGGACGCTGCCCGTGCAGCACCGTGGGGTCGGCGCAGCTGTCGATCGTGCCGCCTCCGGGCAGGTCCGGAGCGAGCGGGTTGTGGTAGCTCCCGTCGGGAGCCGGCCCGGCGCCGGGTCCCGGGGTGACCGCGGACCCGGCTGCGGGCGCGAGGAGTAGCGAACCGGCCAGCACGGTGCCGGTCAGAAGTGGTGCGAGGCGGGCGCGGCGGCCGAGAAGGTGGCACATGCTTTACAACGTTGCAATATCGACCCTTCTTTGGCAAGGACCCGGCGGGAATCGTTCGCTCCCGGGCTACATTCGCTCCGGGGCGGCGATCCCCAGCAGGCCGAGCCCCTGTTCCAGCACCGCGAGGGTTGCCGCGCAGAGGGTGAGCCGGGACGCCCGCACCGCCCGGTCGTCGGCCTTGAGCACCGGGCAGTGGTCGTAGAACGTGGTGAACGTCTGCGCCAGCTCGAAGAGGTACGTCGCCAGCCGGTGCGGCTCGAGGCTCGCGCCGACCTGGGCCACCACGTCGCCGAAGCCGAGCAGGGCCAGCGCGAGCAGCCGCTCCGCCTCGTCGGTGACCACGACGGGGGCGATCTGGTCGGCGTCGCCACCGGCCCGGCGCAGGATCGAGCGGATCCGGGCGGCGGCGTACTGCAGGTAGGGGCCGGTGTTGCCCGTGGCCGAGACCATCCGGTCGAGGTCGAAGGTGTACTCGCTGTCGTGCGCCACCGACAGGTCGGCGTACTTGACCGCGCCGATCCCCACCTGCCGGGCGATCGTCGCCCGGGCCGCGTCGTCGAGGTCGGGCTGGGAGCCGGCGAGCACGACGGTGGCGCGTTCGACGGCCTCGTCGAGCAGCGTCCGCAGCCGCACCGGCTCTCCGCTGCGGGACCTGAGGATCTTGCCGTCCTTGCCCAGCACGTTGCCGATCTGGACGTGCACCACCTCGACGGTGTCGGGCAGCCAGCCGGCCTTGCGCGCGGCGGCGAAGACCATCCGCAGGTGCAGTCCCTGCGGCTCCCCGATCACGTAGAGCACCCGGTCGGCGTGCAGGTCGCGGACCCGGTGCCGGATCGTCGCGAGGTCGGTCGTCGCGTAGCCGTAGCCGCCGTCGCTCTTGCGGATGATCAGCGGCACCGGCCTGCCCTCGCGGCCGGTGAAGCCGTCGAGGAAGACGCAGAGGGCGCCCTCGCTCACGGTGGCGATGCCGGCCGCCTCGAGCTCGGCGCAGATGCCGGCCAGCTCGTCGTTGTACGTCGACTCGCCGGCCAGGTCGGCGTCCGTGAGCGTCACGTCGAGCAGCTGGTAGATGGAGTTGAAGTAGGCCGTCGACAGCTCGATCAGCTCGTGCCAGAGCCGCAGCGTCTCGGGATCGCCGGCCTGCAGGGCGACCACCCGGCGCCGGGCCCGGTCGGCGAAGCCGTCATCGTCGGCGTCGAACTTGCGCCGGGCCGCCTGGTAGAACGCGTTGGGGTCGTCGACGAGCAGCCGGGCCTCGGCGGAGTGCTCGCCGACGTCCAGCAGGTGCTCGATCAGCATGCCGAACGGGGTGCCCCAGTCGCCGATGTGGTTCTGCCGGACCACGTGGTGCCCGAGGTGCTCGAGGGTCCGGGCGAGTGCGTCGCCGACGACGGTCGTGCGCAGGTGCCCGACGTGCATCTCCTTGGCCACGTTCGGTGCGGAGTAGTCGATCGGGACGACCTGCGGCTCCTGGAGCGGCACGCCGGCGCGCGGATCCGCGGCCTGCTCCGCGACCCGGGCGGCCAGCCACTCACCGCTCAGCGTGAGGTTGACGAAGCCCGGGCCGCTGACGACCGGGGCCAGGCACAGGTCGGCGACGTCGAGGTGCTCGACGATCCGGGCCGCGACGTCGCGGGGACTGCTGCCGAGCCGCTTGGCCAGGGCCAGGGCCGCGTTCGCCTGGAAGTCGGCGAACTGGGACGGCCGCAGGACCGGGTCGACCCCGGCGTACTCCGTGCCGAAGGCGGCGCCGAGGGCGTGCTGCAACCGCTCGGTCAGGACGTCGGCCGGGCTGCTCATGCGTCACAGGCTAGGAGGTCGCGGGCTCCCGGACGTAGCGAGGGTTTGTGCAACATGGCAGGTCAGGGCGACAATTTGGAGTTCTTGCGTAGGTTCGACCTGCGCCGCGCCCCAGGATCCGAAGGGTGACCTCCTTGTCCGACGCTGAGCCCCACAGTGCCCAGCCGGACCCCGGTGCGCCCAAACGACGCGGCCGCGCGCGCCGGCGGCACACCGTCGGCAGGGTCCTGCTGGCCGCCGTCGTGGTGCTGGCGCTGGCCACCGGGTTGTCCGTCGTCTTCATCTACCGCCACCTCAACGGCAACCTCAACATCGTCGACCTGACCAGCCAGCTCGGCACCGACCGGCCGGACAAGGTCAAGGTCGAGGGCCCCCAGGAGCCGCTCAACATCCTCGTGATGGGCTCGGACAGCCGTGACTGCCAGGGCTGCAACATCGACAACCTCACCGGTGGCGGCCAGCGCTCCGACACCACGATCCTGATCCACCTCTCGGCCGACCGGAAGCGCGCCTACGGGATCAGCATCCCGCGCGACTCGGCGGTCGACCGGCCCACCTGCACCGCCGAGGACGGCAGCGACATCCCCGGCGGCACGCACGTGCTCTGGAACGAGGCCTACTCCGTCGGCGGACCGGCCTGCACGATCCACCAGTTCGAGAAGCTCACCGGTGTCCTCGTCGACCACTACGTCGTCGTGAACTTCGAGGGCTTCCGCGACATGGTCGACGCGATCGGCGGCGTCGAGGTCTGCATCCCCGAGGACATCGTCGACCCCGCCCACGGCATCAACATCCCGGCCGGCACCCGCAAGATCGCCGGCCAGGAGGCCCTCAACTACGTGCGCGAGCGCTACGTCATCGGCAACGGCTCCGACATCGGCCGGATGAAGCGCCAGCAGGCGTTCATCGCCTCGATGGCCCACCAGGTCGTCTCGGCCGGCACGCTCGCGAACCCGATCAAGATCGTGAAGTTCCTCGAGGCCGCCACCAAGTCGCTCACGCTCGACCCCGACCTCGGCAGCCTCAAGAAGATCGGCAACCTCGGCTACCAGTTCCGTGGCATCGGCCTGGACAAGATCCAGTTCATCACGATCCCCAACGAGGTCGACCCGACCAACCCCAACCACCTGGTGTGGACGCCCGCCGCCAAGCAGGTGTGGGACAAGATCATCCACGACGAGCCCCTGACCCGGCGGCTCGCGACCGACGTGATCAGCGCCGGCAACGTGCCCGGGTCGTCGAGCGGCTCCCCGTCCTCGTCGGGCGGCAACGGCACCGGCGGCTCCGGCCCGGACGCCCAGGCCCTGGAAGACGCCGGGCTCTGCACGTGAGCGAGAGGCCACCCCAGCCGACGGAGTCCGACTGGCAGCGCCGCCGCCGGCTCGCCGCGGTCTTCGGCGACGTGCTCCCGGAGACCACCACCGACGAGCGCGACCCGCAGGCGACCGGGGAGCCCGGCGAGGACGCCGGGGAGGCCTGGCTCAAGGCACAGGTCCCCCCGCACCACGGGGACTGATCAGGCGTCGCCCTGGCGGGCGGCGAGCAGGTCGCGGATCTCCTTGAGCAGCACGATGTCCTCGGGCGTGCCCGGTGCGGGGCTCGGGAAGAAGCGCTCGCGCGCCTTCGTGTAGGGCAGCACCACGAAGAAGTAGACGACCGCCGCCAGGATCACGAACGAGATCATGGCGTTCGCGAAGAACGCCCCGTCGCCGAGCTCGGCGCCCTTGAAGGTCTCCTGCATGCCCGGCAGCACGCCGGTCAGCCACGCCGTGAAGGCGGTGACGACCGCGCCGAAGGCGGTGCCGATGATCACCGCGACCGCGAGGTCGACGAGGTTGCCGCGGAGCAGGAAGTTCTTGAATCCGGTCATGGCCGGCACGCTAGCTGGCGAAGGTAAAGGACAGGAAATAGCGCACCGCCGCGTCCGCGATGCGGGCGACGTCGCCCGCTGCGGCCCCGACCACGACCAGCCGCCCGGACAGTCCGCCGCCCCCCGCGTCGGCCTCCTTGCGGGGGATCGCCAGCACCGGGACGCCGGCCGCCACGACCTCGGCTCCGGAGCCCTGCGGGTCCGCCGCGACCAGGTCGATCCGGTCGCCGACTCGCAGCAGGTCGACGGAGCCCGCGTCCGGCAGTCGCACGGGCACGGCGGTCACCCCCGGGTGGCCCTCGGCCAGCGCCGGACCGACGAGGCGCACGTCGGTCAGCGGCTCGCCGCGGCGCAGCGGCGCGGCGAGCGTGCGCCCGACTGGACCGCTGACCAGACCGGTCGGCACCGACCCCGGGGCGA
>JAOPXF010000247.1 GCA_025965295.1 Nocardioides sp. | reverse complement strand
TAGCGAAAGGGAAACACCCGGTCCCATCCCGAACCCGGAAGTTAAGCCTTTCAGCGCCGATGGTACTGCAACCGAGAGGCTGTGGGAGAGTAGGACGCCGCCGGACATACACTCCGTAGAGGCCACCGCAAGGTGGCCTCTACGCTATTTACGGCCCACGTCGGGCCAGCACGTCGAGAGGTGATGAGTCGTGGCCGAGGATCGTGGCAGCCAGCGTCCCGCACGCGGTGGAGGGCGAGCGTCGGGAGCGCGCCGTGGCGGCGATTCGCCGTCGTCCGGCCGGGGCAGCGGTGGCAAGGACTCGCGTCCGTCGCGCTCCGGAGACCGTCCGGACCGCAAGGGCGCCCGCGCCGGCGGCGACCGCCCGGGGCGCAAGAGCGACTGGAAGCGTCCCGCCGACAAGCAGGGGCCCCGCACGACCGACCAGGCCAGGTACGACGGCCCGGAGCTGCCCGAGGAGGTCACGGGGCGCGAGCTGGACCGTTCCGTCACCGGCCAGCTGAAGGGCCTGCCCGAGAAGCTGGCGCAGCGCGTGGCCCGGCACCTGGCGGCCGCGGGCATGCTCCTCGACACCGACCCCGAGACGGCCTACCAGCACACGCTTGCCGCCCGGGCCCGCGCCTCGCGGATCGCCGTGGTGCGCGAGGCGACCGGCGAGGCGGCGTACGCCGCCGGTCACTTCGCCGAGGCGCTCGCGGAGCTGCGTGCCGCGAAGCGGATGAACGGCGCCACCGAGTACCTCCCGATGATGGCCGACTGCCACCGGGCCCTCGGCAACCCCGAGCAGGCGCTGAAGCTGGCCAAGAGCCCGTCCGTCGTGAACTTCTCGCCCGAGCAGAAGGCCGAGATGACGCTGGTCGAGGCGGGTGCCCGTCGCGACATGGGCCAGCTCGATGCCGCCCTGCGCACGCTCGAGCTGGCGCCACTGATGAACAAGACCCGGGCCAACTGGGTCGTGCGCCTGCGCTACGCCTATGCGGACACGCTCGAGGCCGCGGGGCGCGAGAGCGACGCGCTGGCCTGGTTCCACCGCACGCACGCGATCGACAGCGACGAGATGACCGACGCCGACGAGCGCGCGGAGAAGCTCGAGAAGCAGCTCGGCTGACGCCGGTCGCCGACACGGCGTGCCGGTCAGCGCGAGAGGACCGTCACGACCGCCGGACGACCGACCTCCTGCGTCGCCCACTGCAGGCCGTCGCGGTAGGACAGCCGCACCCGGTCGATGGTCGCGGTGCCGGGCGTCTGACCGGTCACCTGCACGACGAGGGAGTCCCCGGCGCCCAGCTCCCCGCCGCTCGCGGCGTCCAGATCGGTGCAGAACGCGTCGGGCGCGGACGTGACGTGCACAGCGCCGCCGTGGCACACGAGGGTCTCGATCGTGACCGCGGCATCTCCGGCGCTCTGGGTCTCGACCGAGGAGATGTGCAGGTCGCGGTCCCAGTCGCGGGGCGGGGTGAAGACCCCGAGGTAGACGGGGACGGCGACCGGGGTCGTGGCGGCGAGCGCCTCGTCCGACGTCTCCAGCGGCTGCGGATGGGTCGCGAACCAGGCGCCGACGCCCACCAGGGCCACGACGACGAGGACCCAGAGGATCGGCCAGGAGCGCGATCGGCGGACCTGGAGTCCTCCGGCACGCGACGGTTCGGCCATGTCAGGAGACTAGGGCAAGGGGTTGACCCCCTGCGCGCGTCCGGGGTCTACTGCCTCCCAGGCGTGAGGAGGCGGGATGCTTCGATTCTCGGGCAAGGGCGTCAGCGACGTCGGCTTGGTGCGGCCGCACAACGAGGACTCCGCGTTCGTGGGTCCCTATGTCGCGCTCGTCGCTGACGGGGTCGGGGGAGCGGCGGCCGGCGAGGTCGCGTCGGCCACGGCGGCGTACGTCGTCTCCGCCACCGCCCTGAGCCGTTTCGGAGGCGAGCCCGAGGCGATCATCCGCGACGCCGTCTCGCTTGCCCGCACCTGTCTGAGGCGAGGCATCGACCAGGACCCCTCACGGGCCGGGATGGCGACGACGCTCTCGGTCGTCGTGTGTGACGGCGAGCGCGTGGTCCTCGGCCACGTCGGCGACTCCCGCGCCTACCTCCTGCGCGACGGCGTGCTCCGGCAGGTCTCCGTCGACCACACGTACGTCCAGCACATGGTCGACACGGGCCAGCTGACCAGCGCCGCGGTGGCCAGGCACCCGTGGCGTCACGTCGTCCTGCGGTCCCTGGACGGCGACCCCTGTGCGGATCTGCTCGACGTCGACCTGGTCGACCTCCGGGTCCGGCTCGGCGACCGCCTGCTGCTGTGCAGCGACGGCCTCTCCGACCTGGTCGACGAGACGCGGGTCGCCGAGGTCCTGCGGCTGGGCGATCCGCACTCCGCCGCCGCCGTGCTGACCCAGTCCGCCCTCGAGGCCGGCGGTCGCGACAACATCACCTGCGTGGTCCTCGACGTCGTGGAGGGACCGGTCGTGGTCGGCGACGGGCAGGTGCTGGGTGCCCTCTGGGACTTCGCCAACATCGTCGAC
>JAOPXF010000246.1 GCA_025965295.1 Nocardioides sp. | reverse complement strand
TCGCCCCGGTCCCGGTAGCGATCGACGTAGACGAGCGACTCCTCACCCAGGTCGGACGGCACCTCGATGGACTCGATGCCGTGGCGGGGCACGGTGCAGCCCTCGACCAGCGGGGTCCGGATGGCGTCCAGGGCCTCGGCGGCAGCGTCCTGGTCGGCGTACAACGCGAGCACGCGCTCCTCGCCGCCCTCGGACTCACCCGTGTAGATCGCCTGCTCGACGTCGGAGGCCGGGACCGGGGTCTCGGTGTCCCACGGCTGCGAGCCACAGGGCGCCACCGGTGCCTGCGCGTCGTAGCCCGGCTGCGCCGTGACCGGCGAGCCGTCGTGGCCGTTCGTCGCGGGCATGCCCCGGGTGAGCGGGAAGCTCCCGGGGATCTCCTGGACCCAGGCGGTGCTGACGGCGGGCTCGGTGGTCAGCGTGGGCGACGGGTTGGCGGGGTCGATCCCCGTCCGGTCGTCCCCGTGCGCGGTGATCGCGAGGGGCACGGCGATGAGCGCGACGGCGGCCAGGCCACCGACGGCGGCGAGGGCGTTGTTGCGGCGCCGCATCCGGTTGCCGCGGCGGCGCACCTCGGAGGCGGGCAGCGGGTTCACGTCGAGTCCTTCGGTGTCGAAGCGGTGGAGGTGCTCAAGGGGGTCAGACATGGCTCGCTCCCTCCTGGTATCCGGTGTCGTCGGTGAGTAGCGCGGCGAGGGCGGCCCGGCCGCGGCTCAGCCGCGCCTTGATCGTGCCCTCGGGGACGCCGACCTCGCGGGCGACGTCGTGGACCGAGAGGTCGGCGATGTGGTGCAGGACCAGCGCCTGGCGCTGCGGCTCGGGCAGTCGCCGGAGCGCGGCCACGAGGGCCACGTGGCTCTCGCTGGGCGCCGCCGTCTCGGTGGCGGCGCCGACCGCGCGGTCCGCGGGTCGCCGGCCCCGCGTCGTACGTCGCCAGCGGCTGACGGCGAGACGGTAGGCCGTGGTGCGGACCCAGGCCTCGGGGTGCTCCGACCGCTCCAGCTTGCGACGGTGCGCCCAGGCCCGGACGAACGCCTCCTGGACGCACTCCTCCGCCTCGTCGCGGCTGCCGATCATGGCGTAGACCTGGCCCGTGATCCGTTGGAACGACGTGGCGTAGAAGTCGTCGAACTCGCGTTCGTCCATCGACCGTCCCCGTCTCGTGTGGTCGTGCCCGTGCGTCAGTCAGGGGGGATACGCCCCGGGGGGCTCCACGGTTGCACGGCCGGCGAGAAAATGTTGCGGGGTTTCGAGACGGTCGCTTCGCAACCTCCTCGACCTCCTCGACCACCGAGGGGGACGTCGGGTCAGTGGCTGGGCGGAGGCTGCTGCCGGAGCCGCTCGAGGGCTCGCTGCGCCATCGCCTCGAACGCGCCGGAGTCCATCACGGCCCCGGGCGACGGGACGAAGCTGATCTGGGCGACCGAGGTGCCGTCGCGCAGGATCGCCATCGCGACCGAGAGCGTCTTCTTGTCGGAGATCTCGGTGGTCAGGTGCCAGACGGTGAGGTCTCGACCGTGCTGGACGAGGTGCGTGGTCCGGCGTACCTCGGTCCCGAGCTCCTTGTCCGGACACCGGGCCAGCTTCGCGCGCACGTCGTCCACGAAGGCGCCGGCCGCGGCGGCGGGCAGGGAGCCCTGGGTCTCGGTGAGCCCGAACTCGTCCGGCAGCCCCGCCTTGAGGATCAGGAAGGAGCGCGTGCGGGCGTGGGAGAACCCCGCGCCGTTCACGCGGCCGGTGAACGAGGTGCCGTCGCACTGCGTGGCCGCGATGTTGGTGCGCGCCTGCTGCGGTGGTGTCGCGACCCAGGGCTTCCCGATCCCCGTGATCGGGGGCAGGTCGACCACGTCGAGCATCGCCGGCCACTCGCCGACCGCTCGCGGCGCGGCCGCCCTGAGGTGCGGACGGGCCGAGCAGGCGCCGGCGTCCGGCAGCTCGCAGACGCGGTCGACGGCGGTGCCCAGCAGCTTCGCGGCGGCGCGCAGGTCGGGCTTCCGTACGTCGTGGACGCGGCTCATCGTCGTGGTCGTGAGCTGCCCGGTCCGGGCGACGCCGACGACCATCGTGGAGACTGGCCGGTCCCAGCCGCGGAGCACGAACAGCATCGCCTGGTCACCCACCTGCTCGACCCGCTGGGTGTCGAGCAGCTGCACCCGCCGGTCCGTACAGCCGGCGTACCAGTCGAGCGTGGTGCCGTACGTGCGCCGGGCCGCCCTGTCGGTGGCCGACACCTCGGCGGTCTGCAGGGCCGACACGGAGCGTGGGCCCTTGCGAGGCGACGTGGAGAAGGTGCGCACCAGCCGCTCCGTGCCGTGCCGGTCCGCGAACGGATCCTGTCGGCACGCCATCGCGTCGCCGCCCCGGCCGTCGTCGTGCGTCCCGGTGACCGCCCAGCGCTTCCCGGTCACCAGGGCGCCCACCTGCTCGCCGGTCAGCATCACGTCCTCGGGCAGGGCGACCGGCTCGGGATCGGGGGACCTCGTGTGCAGCGGGGTCGAGGACGTGAGGTGCTCGCGGTCCAGCGTCGGGCGCACCCCGGCCGCGTCGGTGACCAGGGATCCGGTCACGACCAGCCCGGCGACGACGGCCAGAGCACCGAGGGTCGTGTGCGTGCGGCGCCGGGCGGCGCCGGCCCGGCGGATGATGCTCGGCCGCGGCCAGCGGGCCGTCTCGGCGTGCTCGCGCAGCGGCTCGAAGAGCGTCCGGATCGTGGTGCTCGGGACGTCGCGGTGCACGGCGAACTGCGCGGTCGCGGTCTGGAGCTCCCGCTCGGCCTCGGCACGCGGGAGCCCGACCTCGCGGGCCATGTCCGCCATCGAGGCAGTGGTCAGCTGGGTGAGCAGCAGCGCCTTGCGCTGGGCGACGGGCAGCTTGCCGAGGGCATCGAGCGTGGCCCGGGCCTCCGGGTCGAGGCTCTTGTCGCGGTGCCACAGTCGGGCGGTGTGCCGCCGCTGCGCATGGGCCCAGGCGTGGGGCCGCGCCCACGACTCCGGGTCGTCGAGGCGGGAGATCTTGCGCCAGTGGTGCCAGGCCACGACGAAGGAGTCGCGCACCGCGGCGCGCGAGGCGGGCAGGTCCCCGGTGAGCGCGTAGGTCTGGAGGAGCAGGCGGTCGCGCGCGTCCTTGTAGAAGGCGTCGAACTCGTCGGGATTCCTCATGACCGCTCCACGGTACGGGAGGCGCGATGCCCCCGGCCAACCGGCGTGGGACCGACGGGGCGTACGCCGATCGGGTGATGATGACGAGGCCATGACTTCGCTGCTCCCTCGCTCTGCCACGACCTCGCCGCGAGCGTCCGCCACCTCCGGTGGCGATGCCGGACACCGTCGCCCGCTCGTCCTGCTGGCCACGCTGGGCGGCGTCGTGGCCGCGGCCTCGACGTTGCTGGTCTGCATGGCGGTGGGGGTCGTGGGCTGGTTCGTCACCGACGCCGGTGCCCACGGGACCCCACGCGACGGGCTGCGGACGGGCGCGCTCGCCTGGTTGCTGGCCCACGGTTCCGGGATCCACGTGGACGGGGTCGCGATCACCGCGGTGCCGCTGGGGCTGACCGCGCTCGCGGCCTGGGCAATCTGGCGGATCGGGCACCGCGTCGGGGACTCGGTGTCGGGTCACGGCCCCGACGCCGACCGGATCGCCGACGGTGAGCGCGACTGGACCGTCCCGACCGCCGCCTCGCTGTTCGCGGCCGGGTACGTCGTCACCGCGGTCGCGACCATCTCGCTCGCGGCTCACCCGGCCGGCGGCGTGTCCGGGGGCCGCGTCGTGCTCTGGTCGCTCCTGCTCTGTGCGCTCTTCGGTGCTCCGTCCATCGCGATCGGCTCGGGCCGGGCCGCGATCTGGGCCGCCTTCCTGCCCGCCTCGGTCCGGGCCGCGACCGCCACCTGCCTGCGGATCCTGGTCACCTTCCTCGCGGTCTCGGCCGTCGCCTTCACGCTCGCCCTTGCCGTCGACTTCGGCTCCGCGGCCAACGTGATGTCCCAGCTCCACACCGACGCCGGCGACGCGACGCTCTTCGGTGCGCTGAGCACCACGGTGCTCCCGAACGCCGTGACCTTCACCGGCTCCTACCTGCTCGGCCCCGGCTTCACCTTCGGCGCCCACACGCTGGTGTCCCCGACGCTGGTCGTGCTCGGCCCGCTCCCGCTCTTCCCGCTGCTGGCCGCGCTGCCGGACAACGGTGCGACCCCGGGCTGGACTGCCTGGCTGATGGCCCTGCCGCTGCTGGTGGCGGCGTACGCCACGGTCCGTGCCCAGCGCCGCATGCCTACGCTGCGCTGGGACGAGGGCGCCCTGCGCGGCTGTGCCGGGGGAGTGCTGGCCGGCGTGCTCTTCGGGCTGCTGGCCTCGGTCGCAGGCGGTGCCGTCGGACCGGGCCGGATGCGCGATGTCGGGCCGTTCGCGTTCGACGTGCTCGTGCATGCCATCACCGCCTTCGGGATCGGCGGCCTGCTCGGCGGGCTCGCGATGACCTGGTGGCAGCGCCGGGCCGCCCGGCGCCTCGCCCACCTCGAGTGAGCCGGCCGACCGACGCCGTCCCGCCGGTCCCGCCTCGTTAGACTCCCGACCGTGTCGAACCCCACGCCCGCGCGGCTCGTCGTCCTCGTCTCCGGCTCGGGCACCAACCTCCAGGCACTCATCGACGCCGCCGACGACCCGTCGTACGGCGCCCGCGTGGTCGCCGTGGGCGCCGACCGCGACGACATCGAGGGGCTGGTCCGCGCCGAGCGGGCGGGGATCCCGACCTTCGTGAAGAAGGTCGGTCAGTTCACCAGCCGCGAGCACTGGGACCGGGCGATGGCCGAGACGGTCGCGGGCTTCGAGCCCGACCTGCTCGTGCTGGCGGGCTTCATGAAGCTCGTCGGCGGGGAGTTCCAGAGCCGCTTCGGCGGCCGGATCGTCAACACCCACCCGGCCCTGTCGCCCTCCTTCCCCGGGATGCACGGGCCCGCCGAGGCCTTGGCGTACGGCGTGAAGGTCACCGGCTGCACGCTCTTCGTGGTCGACGAGGGCGTCGACACCGGGCCGATCGTGGCCCAGGAGCCGGTGCGGGTCGAGGACGCCGACACCGTCGAGAGCCTGCACGAGCGGATCAAGGTCGTCGAACGGGCGATGCTGGTCGACAGCGTGGGCCGGATGGTCCGCGAGGGCTTCACGATCGACGGCCGGCGGGTGCGCTTCGGCACCTGAGCAGCCCCGAGGGGGTGTCGGCCGACACCCCCTATGCTGGACCCACACGACTGGCGCAGGTGGGTCGACCACCAGGGAGTGACGTCGGGAGCATCGACCGCCTGGGTGCTCCTCCACCCGAGCAGGAGTGCAGTCCATGACTGACCACCGGATCCCGATCAGGCGCGCCCTGGTCTCCGTCTACGACAAGAGCGGCCTCGAGGAGCTCGTCCGCGGGCTGCACGAGGCCGGCGTCGCGCTGGTCTCGACGGGCGGCTCCGCGGCCCTCATCGAGAAGCTCGGCCTCCCGGTCACGAAGGTCGAGGACCTCACCGGGTTCCCGGAGTGCCTCGACGGCCGCGTGAAGACGCTGCACCCCAAGGTGCACGCGGGCATCCTCGCCGACCGGCGCCTGGAGACGCACGTCCAGCAGCTCGCCGACCTGGGCGTCGAGCCGTTCGACCTGGTCGTCTCGAACCTCTACCCCTTCACGCAGACCGTCGCCTCCGGCGCCGGGCCCGACGAGTGCGTCGAGCAGATCGACATCGGCGGCCCCTCGATGGTCCGCGCCGCGGCCAAGAACCACCCCTCGGTCGCGATCGTCACCTCGCCGGACCGCTACGCGGACGTGCTGGCCGCCACCGCGGCCGGCGGCTTCACGCTGGCCGAGCGCCAGCGGCTCGCGGCCGAGGCCTTCGTGCACACGGCGTCGTACGACGTGGCCGTCGCGACCTGGATGGGCAATGTCCTCACCGACACCACGGATGGCTCCGGTGCCCCCGCCTGGATGGGCGGGACCTGGGAGCGCCAGGCGGTGCTGCGCTACGGAGAGAACCCGCACCAGGCTGCGGTCCTCTACACCAACGACCTCGGCCCCGGGCTGGCGCAGGCGACGCAGCTGCACGGCAAGGAGATGTCGTACAACAACTACGTCGACGCCGACGCCGCGCGCCGGACCGCTCTCGGGTTCGCGGACCCGACGGTGGCGATCATCCAACACGCGACTCCGTGCGGGATCGCGACAGTGGTCGGAGGCTCTGACTCCGCGATCGCGCTCGCGCACGAGCGGGCGCACGCGTGTGACCCGGTGTCGGCCTA
>JAOPXF010000212.1 GCA_025965295.1 Nocardioides sp. | reverse complement strand
GCCAGGCGCGCCGCCTCGGCGGCCTCGCCCAGGGTGCGGGCGACCCCGCGGGGGCCCGGGTGGCAGCGCCCCACGCCCACGGCGGTCGCCGCGGTGGTCGAGAGTCGGCGCTGGGCCCGACGGATCTGACCGGCTCGCGCCTCGACGTCGGCACCACGCGGTTCGTCCTCGGACGTGATCCAGGCCGACCACCCGTCGCCCTGCTCCACGACCACGGCTTCCAGCCCTTCCTCGCGCAGGGCGCTGATCACCTCGGGGCGCTGGGCCACGGGATCGATGTCGGGGCTGGTGTCGATGCGCACGCCGAGATGCCAGCCGTCGAGTCGCCACCCGGCCTCCAGTGCCCGGCGACGGGTGGTGGGTGCCAGGTCGTCGGGGGCGTTCAACCGCTCGCCCAGGAGGGACGCGCGGGCCCGCGCGTCCCGCTCGACGGCCAGCCGTCGCAGGCTGGCGCGCTGTCCGATCACGGCCGCGGCGACCGAGAGGGCGGCGCTCGATGCGGCGCTCTCGGCGGGCAGGTCGTGGGGGAGCCGGGTGACCAGCCACATGGTGGCGTCGCGCGCCGTCGTCGGCGGGACCGGATGGGCGATCAGGATCGCAGGCCCGGTCAGCTCGACTCGCTGCGTGGCGCGGGAGCGAGCCGCCACCGCGGTGAGCGTCTGGGCCACGATCTCGCGGTCCTCGTCCAGCACGACATCGGTGCCCAGCAGCGTGTCGCCGCCGGCCGCCACCAGGGCCAGGGGACGACGCAGGACCGACCCGACGGCCTTCATCACGTCCTCGACCCCCTCGCCGGACCGGACGGCCATGGACGTCACCCGCAGGACGGTGTCGGCCACGTGCAGCTCCGCCTCCGAGACGAACCTCCGCGCGGCCAGGGCGGCGGCCAGGGGGTCGTCCGCGCCGAGGACGGTCAGCCCCACGCGCGCGGCCAGGGCCGACGACGGCTGGGAGAGCGGGGACGAGTCGCCGATCAGGACGGCCGAGGCGCCACCGGCGGCGGCGGTCTGGATCAGGACATCGATGTGCCAGTCGTTGCGCGACGGCGGTTGCAGCACGGTCAGCAGGTGCCCCCCGAGGTCGGTTGCCCGACCTCGGATGTCGGGAACCAGCGAGACCCCGTCGACCAGCAGGGTCGGTGCGGGGGGCGACGCCAGGACGCTCACCTGGTGCCAGTCGGGGTGAGCGAGCAGGGCGACCAGCGACACGGGCGTGTCGGCGCTCACGGGCTTCCCTCCAGCAGCAGGGGCGGGCAGTCGATGGCGAACGCGGAGGGTGACACCCGGTCGAGGTGCTCCGCAGCGAGCCACCACGCGGGAGCCGGCAGCACCAGCACGAAGACCTCGTCGCCGCGGCGAAGGGCGTCGACGGCCAGCGGCCTGTTCGTACGACGATCGAGCAGGCAGATGAGGTCGGGGACCGTGGCGCGGGGCTGGCCGTCGACGAGCACCATCAGGAACTCGTTCTCGGTCTCGATCCGGAGCACGGGGCCGTGGCGGTCGAGGACCGTCACCGACGACTCGGTGTGCAGCCCGCCGTCCGAGCTGTGCCGGAGCACGTCGAGGACGCGACCCTCGCCCAGGATCTCACCGCCCAGCCCCTCGGCGACCTCCTCGGCCTCCGCCATCATGCGCAGCGAGCCGTGGGCGCGCCCGAGCGCGAGCGCCCGGCCCAGGGTCCCCACGCAGGCGGTCTCCTCCAGCGATGCGGCGGGACCAGGGGGGAGCGCCAGGGCCGCCCAGCCGCCGGTCCCCGCGAGCGCCGCGCGGATCGTCCGCTCCACGTCGGTGGGCGAGGCGCGGTCGATGAGCAGCGTGTGTCCGCCCGGGAAGGCCAGCGCGCACGGGGTCAACGGCAGCCGCGCCGCCGCCCAGGTCATCTGGTCCAGTCTGGGCAGGCCGCGTCCGGCCAGGTCGGCGTCGACGTACGGCAACCCGAGGTGCAGGGCGGCGACGAGCGCGGTGATGCCGTTCAGGCCGGCGGTCTCGATCGCCATGACCGCGTCGGGCGACGCGCCGGTCCACCGGCCGGTGGCGGCGACGGCCGTGCCGAACTCGCCGCCGTGCGGGAGCTTCTCCGTGAACACGCTGGTGGCCCCCACCATCCCGACCGGGACGACGCTCGCGTCCGCCAGCTCGGCTGGCGAGTGCAGCACGAGCTCGCCGTCCCCGAGCTGCGAGCGCAGCACGGACGAGAAGGGGTGCGGGTCGCCGGCCCCGCCCGAGCCCAGCAGGCACAGTCCGACCGCCAGCGCCTCGAGGTCCGCCGCGCGCAGGGTCTGGGGAACCGGGAGGCTCATGCCCGAATCCTCTCACTCACTCGCCCGCGCTCGCTGTGCAGGTGGCATTCCCTGCGGGAGGCAACCGAGCGATCTGCACATATGTCGCGCGATCCGCCGTTGGGACCATGAGGTAGTCGCAGCACCAGTGGGGTGCCGGCCGTCGGCAGTCGCCGCGGGGATGACAGTGGAGGAACCGAACGATGAAGAAGCAGATCCTGTCTGCACTGGGTGTGCGGCCGCGACGCCGGCTCGCGGTCGTCGCACTCCTGCTGCCCCTCGCTCTGGCGGCCTGTTCCAGCCCCGGCGACTCGTCGTCGACGTCGAGCGGCGGGTCCGAGAAGGGCGAGGTCTCCCAGGCCGCGACCGACACGGTCGAGCAGTTCAAGTCGGTCAGCGAGTTCGTCTCGCCCGGACCCGCGGTGGACGTCGCCAGCCTGGCCGGCAAGAGCGTGTTCGTCATCCCGCTGCTCACGACCAACGACTACAACAGCCAGATCAACGCGGCGATGGAGCGCGTGGCCAAGCTCGCGGACGTCGACTTCGAGGTCTACACCAACGAGGGACAGCCCAACCAGTGGGTCGCGGGCATGAACCAGGCGATCGCGAAGGGCGTCGAC
>JAOPXF010000211.1 GCA_025965295.1 Nocardioides sp. | reverse complement strand
TCCAGGTTGGGGATCTCGATGCCGATCGCGGACTTGCCGGGGATCGGGCTGAGGATCCGCACGTCCGCGCTGGCGACCGCGTAGGCGATGTTCTTCGACAGCTGGGTGACCCGCTCCACCTTCACCGCGGGGCCGAGCTCGACCTCGTAGCGGGTGACGGTCGGACCGCGCGTGTAGCCGGTGACCTGCGCGTCGATGCCGAACTCCTCCAGCACCTGGGTGAGCCGGTCGACGACCGCGTCGCTCGCCTGGGAGCGGGCCTTGTGGACCGAGCCCGGCTTGAGGACCTCGTTGGCCGGCAGGGAGTAGGTGACGTCCCCGGACAGCGCGAGCTGCTCGACGCGCTGCGGCAGCGGCGAGTGCGGAGGAGGCTCGAGCTCGGTCTTGGGCTCGGGGACGTCGGGGGCGAAGGGGTCGAAGATGTCGACGCCGACCTGGTCGTCCTCGACCATGACGTCGGGACGCTCCCGGCGGCGCTTCTTCAGCTCGCGATCCGAGAGGACGGGGCTGTCGTACGCCGGGTCGCCCTCGGGGTCGAAGTCGTCCGCCGTCTTGGCGCGGCCACGGGTCTTGATGGGCTGAGTGACGTCGTGATCGTCGGCGGCGTCGGCCTCGGGGTGCCGACCGAGCATCCGGTCGCGCGCGGCGGCCAGCTTGGTGGGGACCTGGTAGATCGGGGTGGCCGTGATCACGAGCAGGCCGAAGAAGGAGAGCAGGACCAGCAGCGGCACGACGACGTACGGCGTGCGCAGCAGGTCGAGCAGCAGGGAGGACACGACGAAGCCGATGGCTCCCCCGGCGGACTGCAGGTCACTGGCGTCGCCACGGACCGGCTGCGGGCTGCCGTTGGCGATGTGGACGATGCCGAGGATGCCGAAGCCGAGAGCGGCCCAGCCGACGACCTGGCGGCCCGCGGGGCCGTTCTGGACGGGGTCGCGCATGGTGCGCCACCCGACGTAGACCAGGGCGAGCGGCACGAACCAGCCGACCTTGCCGACCGAGCCGGCGACGACGGTGCGCGCGAGGTCCATGACCCCGCCCGGGAGCTGGAACCAGACGGCGGCCCCGACGACGACCGCGACACCGAAGAGGAAGAGACCCGCACCGTCACGGCGGTGCTCGGGCTCGAGGTCGCGGGCGGTCCGGCCGATCCCGCGGGCGACGGCGCCCACGCCGTGCGCGATCGCCAGCCAGACGGCGGCCACCCCGTGACCGGCGGCGGTGAACGTGCGCACGACGGGACCGGGCCCGTTGCGCACGGCCCGGGGAGCCGGACGCCGCTTCTTCGCCGGGGCGCGCTTGGACGACGAGCGGCGGGCGGTGCTGCGGCTCGTGGTGCTCGTGGTTGCGGGCTTCTTGCCGGTACTCCGGGATCGGGTGCTCGAGCCACTGCGACCGGTGCTGCCTGATGCGGCCGTAGACGTGCTCTTGCTCCGCGAACCCGGCGGGGAAGACGTACGGGTCGCCATGGTCATCAACGTAATCCAAAGTCCCACCAGTCACAGGGACCACAGGGAGCGTGTCGTCCAGGGACCTGATTTCACGCGTGTTACCGAAAATGGTTCCGGCGACTCCGGACCGTTACGAAGTTTTTTGCGGTTGCTCTGGACCACGCCCGTGGATGTACCTAGGGTGCCCGATGGTGGCGCAGTTCACAGTCGCCACCACGATCACCCATCATTCGGAGGGGAACAAACACGTGAAATTCCTCAAGCAAGGACTCAGCCTTGCGCTTCTGGGAGCCGGCCTCGCGGCCGTCCCAGGGCTGCAGGCCGTGGCCGCGGGACAGACCCCCGCTGTCGCAGCCGATTCTCTGGTGCAGCAGATCAAGAGTGAAGCCGACGGCAACGTCAAGGTCTCGACCGAGCGCGCGACCGGCAAGATCGGTTTCGTCCGCGCCACGGGCAACGGCGACCTGATGCCGTCCAGGAAGGCCGACTCACTGGATTCGGCCATCGGCAAGGCCGGTGCCTACATCAAGAAGTACGGCGCCGCCTTCGGCGCCGCCGGCGACCAGCTCCAGCAGTCCGGTGCCCGGTCCAGCCGTTACGGCTGGACGGTGACCTACACCCAGCAGTACAAGGGGCTTCCGGTCTTCGGCAGCAGGATCAACGCCAACCTCGACAAGGCGGGTGACCTGACCGCGGTCAACGGCTACGCCGCCCCCGGGCTCAACATGAGCGTGACGCCCCGCCTCTCGAAGGACGTGGCCGCCAAGCGAGCCATCGCCACCGTGCGTGTGAACCCTCCGGGCGCGGCCAACGGGCACGCGGCCGACACCACCGGGCTCAAGGCGACCAAGAACGACCTCATGGTCTACCGCACGGGTGCCATCAAGGGTGACCCGGGCAAGGCGATCCTCGCCTACGTCATCGAGGTGGCCAACCAGCGCAACATCCGCGACATGGTCTTCATCGACGCCAACACCGGCAAGATCGTCAACCGCTACTCGATGGTCGACAACGCCGACTTCGCGACCGACCGCGAGCTGTACGAGGCCGACGCCGACCGCAACCTGACCCTCGTCTGGAAGGACGGGGATGCGTTCCCCGGCGACCTCAACGAGGACCAGCAGAGCATGGTGCTGTCCGCCGGCAACTCCTACTGGCTCTACGCCAACACGTTCGGCCGCGACTCCTTCGACAACAAGGGCGCGACGATGCGGACGATCAACAACGACCCCGCCATCGAGTGCCCGAACGCCAACTGGAACGGCTCCACCACCAACTACTGCGACGGTGTCTCTTCCGACGACGTTGTCTCGCACGAGTGGGGTCACGCCTACACCGAGTACACCTCCGGCCTCATCTACCAGTGGCAGCCCGGTGCGCTCAACGAGTCCTACTCCGACGTCTGGGGCGAGACGATCGACCTGATCAACGGTCGCGAGGACGAGGGTGAGGGCGACATCACCACCCCGCGTCCCGTCGGCATGTGCTCGACGCACTCGCCGGCGACGCCGCTGCTCACGATCAACTCCCCGAGCAGCATCGCCAAGGACTGCCTGACCGGTGGTCTCCTCGGTCCCGGCCTCGACGCGCCCATCACGGGTGACGTCGTCGCCCCGACCGACGTGGCCGAAGAGGGTGGCACCACCACCGACGGTTGCTCGACGTACGACAACCCCGCCGCTGCGGTGGGCAAGATCGTGCTCGTCGACCGTGGCCTCTGCACCTTCGTGCAGAAGGCCGAGGTCGCCCGTGACGCCGGTGCTGCTGCGGTGATCATCGGCAACCGCGACGACGCTCCGGTGTCGTTCAGCTCCGACGACAACACGCTGCCGGTGACGGTCTCGATCGGTCTCACCGACCGCGAGCTGATCCGTACGGCGCTGGGCAACGGTGACACGGTCAACGTCACGATCAAGGACGCCAGTGGCGAGCGCTACGACTCCTACCGCTGGCTGATGGGCGAGAAGTCGCCCGCCTTCGGTGGCGCGATCCGCGACATGTGGAACCCCACGTGCTACGGCGACCCGGGCAAGGTCTCGGACGCCGAGTACAAGTGCTCGACCGACGACGCCGGTGGCGTGCACGGCAACTCCGGGGTTCCCAACCACGGCTACGCCCTGCTCGTCGACGGTGGCACCTACAACGGCGTCACGGTTGCGGGCATCGGCCTGGACAAGGCGGCCAACCTCTACTGGCGCACCCAGCTCGACTACCTGACGCCCACGTCGGACTTCACCGACATGGCCAACGGTCTCGACGCCGCGTGCACCGCTCTGGTGGGTCAGCCGATCAACCAGCTGTCGACGGTGCGCGAGACGCCCGGTGCGCCGGCTACGCCGATCACCGCGGCCGACTGTGCCCAGGTCAAGGCGATGGAGGCAGCTGTCGAGCTCCGCAAGGCGCCCACGCAGTGCAACTTCAAGCCGCTCCTGTCGAAGAACGCTCCGGCGATCTGCGGCAAGGGTTACAAGACCAAGACCCTCTGGAAGGAAGACTTCGAGAAGGGCCTGAAGAACTGGTCGCAGTCCGAGATCCACTCGGATGTCGAGCCCGGTCACGGCTTCCCCTGGAAGGCCGTCGCCAACGCACCCA
>JAOPXF010000205.1 GCA_025965295.1 Nocardioides sp. | reverse complement strand
TGTGGACCCACGACTCGATCGGCCTCGGTGAGGACGGGCCGACCCACCAGCCGATCGAGCACCTCGCGGCGCTGCGGGCGATGCCCGGCCTCGACGTCGTACGACCGGCCGACGCCAACGAGACGGCCGCGGCCTGGTTCACGATCCTCGGCCACCCGGACCGGCCGGCGGCGCTGGCCCTCACCCGGCAGAACGTGCCGGTATTCCCGCGGGGTGCCGAGGGGTTCGCCGAGACCAGCGAGGTGCACCGCGGTGGCTACGTGCTGCTCGATGCCGAGGGCGGCGCACCCGACGTGGTCCTCATCGCCACCGGCTCGGAGGTCCAGATCGCCGTCGAGGCGCGCACCCGGCTCGCCGAGGCCGGCATCCGGGCCCGGGTGGTCTCGATGCCGTGCGTGGAGTGGTTCGAGGACCAGGACCAGTCCTACCGCGACACCGTGATCCCGCCGATCGTGAAGGCGCGCGTCTCCGTCGAGGCGGGCGTGAAGCAGGGCTGGCGCGAGTACGTCGGCGACCACGGCCGGATCATCTCGATCGACCACTACGGCGCGTCGGCCGACTACGCCCGCATCTACCAGGAGTTCGGGGTGACCACCGAGGCCGTCGTGGCCGCCGCCCACGACTCGATCCTCGCCGCGAGCGTCTGAGCGGACGCCGGATCGGGTACTCACAAGTTTTCCGAGGAGGAACAATGACTGACCGCCTGAAGGCTCTCGCTGACGCGGGAGTGTCGATCTGGCTCGACGACCTCTCGCGCGAGCGCATCGAGACCGGCAACCTCGCCGAGCTCGTCAAGCAGAAGTCCGTGGTCGGCGTCACCACCAACCCGACCATCTTCGCCGCCGCGATCGCCGACGGGGAGCGCTACGACGAGCAGGTCCGCCGGCTCGTCGAGAAGGGTGAGCCGGTCGACCGGGTCATCTTCGAGCTGACCACCGACGACGTTCGCAACGCCTGCGACATCCTGGCCCCGGTGGCGGACGGCACGTCCTCGGACGGCCGGGTGTCGATCGAGGTCGAGCCGGACCTGGCCAACGACACCGAGGGCACGATCGCCTCGGCCCGGGCCCTCTGGTCGGCCGTCGACCGCCCGAACGCGCTCATCAAGATCCCCGCCACCAAGGAGGGGCTGCCCGCGATCACCGCGGCGATCGCGGAGGGCATCAGCGTCAACGTCACGTTGATCTTCAGCCTCGAGCGCTACCGCGAGGTCATGGACGCCTACCTGACCGGCCTCGAGCAGGCCCGCGACGCCGGCCTCGACCTGTCGTCGATCCAGTCCGTGGCGTCGTTCTTCGTCTCCCGGGTCGACACCGAGGTCGACAAGCGCCTCGACGCGATCGGCACCGACGAGGCCAGGGCGCTCAAGGGCAAGGCCGCCATCGCGAACGCCCGCCTCGCCTACGCCGCCTTCGAGGAGGTCGTGGCGAGCGACCGCTGGCGGGTGCTCGACGAGGCCGGGGCGCACCGCCAGCGCCCGCTGTGGGCGTCGACCGGGGTCAAGAACGACGACTACCCGGACACGATGTACGTCACCGAGCTCGTCGTCGCCGACACCGTCAACACGATGCCGGAGAAGACGATGGAGGCCTTCGCCGACCACGGCGAGGTGACCGGGGACACCGTCACCGGCCGTGCCGCCGAGTCCCAGCAGGTCTTCGACCGTCTCGCCGAGGTCGGCATCGACTTCGACGACGTGCTGCTCGTGCTCGAGCAGGAGGGTGTCGACAAGTTCAAGAAGTCGTGGACCGAGCTCGTCGAGACCGTGAACGGACAGATGGAGAAGGCGCGCAGGTGACCGACGCGCCCGTCGACCCGACCTCGACAGCGGCGTGGTCGCGGCTCACCGCGCTGGTCGTGGACTTCGAGCCCGACCTGCGCCGGTGGTTCGACGAGGACGCCGGGCGCGTCGAGCGGCTGACCTACACCGCCGGGGACCTGTACGTCGATCTCTCCAAGGCCCTGCTCGACGAGCCGGTCCTGGCGGCGCTGCTCGACCTGGCCGACGAGGTGGGGGTCACCGGGCGTCGCGACGCGATGTTCCGCGGTGAGCACATCAACGTCACCGAGGACCGCGCGGTGCTGCACACGGCCCTGCGGCTCCCGGCCGACGCCGCCCCCGGTGAACGGCCGAGCGTCGACGGTCAGGACGTCGTCGCCGACGTCCACGACGTGCTCCGGCGCGTCTACGACTTCGCCGACCGGGTCCGCTCCGGGGCCTGGACCGGCGTCACGGGGACGAGGATCCGCACGGTCGTGAACATCGGCATCGGGGGATCCGACCTGGGCCCGGTCATGGCCTTCGAGGCCCTGGCGCCTTACCGCCAGGTCGGCCTCGAGTGCCGCTTCATCAGCAACATCGACCCGACCGACGCCGCGACGACGCTGGCCGGGCTGGACCCCGCCTCGACCCTGTTCATCGTCTCCAGCAAGACCTTCGGCACCCTGGAGACCCTGACCAACGCGCGGCTGTGCAAGGCCTGGCTGCTTGATGGTCTGCGCTCATCGGACCCGGCGCTGGATGAGCGGAGCGCCGTCGCGAAGCACTTCGTCGCGGTGTCCACCGCGCTCGACAAGGTCGCGGACTTCGGCATCGACCCCGACAACGCGTTCGGGTTCTGGGACTGGGTGGGCGGGCGCTACTCGCTCGACTCGGCGATCGGGACCTCCCTCGTGGTCGCCATCGGCCCGGAGCGGTTCTCCGAGCTGCTCGCCGGGTTCCACGAGATCGACGAGCACTTCCGCACCACGGAGCCGGCGCGCAACGTCCCGTTGCTGATGGGGCTGCTCAACATCTGGTACACCGACTTCCTGGGTGCCGAGACCCACGCGGTGCTCCCCTACGCGCAGCTGCTGCACCGCTTCCCGGCGTACCTCCAGCAGCTGACCATGGAGTCCAACGGCAAGAGCGTCCGCTGGGACGGCAGCCCGGTGACCACGGACACCGGTGAGATCTTCTGGGGCGAGCCGGGCACCAACGGCCAGCACGCCTTCTACCAGCTGATCCACCAGGGCACCCGGCTCGTCCCCGCCGACTTCATCGCGGTGGCGAACCCGGCCTACCCGCTCCGCGACACCCAGGACGGGCAGGACGTCGACGTCCACGAGCTGCTCCTCGCCAACTTCCTCGCGCAGACCCGGGCACTGGCGTTCGGCAAGACGGCCGACGAGGTCCGGGCCGAGGGTACGGAGGAGGCCGTCGTACCGGCACGGGTCTTCACCGGCAACCGCCCGACGACGTCGATCCTCGCCCCCGAGCTCAGCCCGTCCGTGCTCGGCCAGCTGGTCGCCCTCTACGAGCACATCACGTTCACCCAGGGGGCGGTCTGGGGCATCGACAGCTTCGACCAGTGGGGCGTCGAGCTCGGCAAGCAGCTCGCCCAGCAGGTCGGCCCGGCCCTCTCCGGCGACGCCGAGGCGCTGGCCGAGCAGGACCCGTCGACGCCGGCCCTGATCGCCTACTACCAGGAGCACCGCCGCCGATGACCCAGACCGATGACACATGGGCGAACCCGCTGCGCGACCCACAGGA
>JAOPXF010000198.1 GCA_025965295.1 Nocardioides sp. | reverse complement strand
GGGCTTGGTCGAGGTAGTCATCCGCGAGCTGCCAGACAAGGTCGAGCCGGCCCTCACCGACCGCTGCGTTGACTTCCCACACGTAGGTGTCGTGCAGCTCGCGCAGCTGCTCCTTGTCGTTCATCTGACTTGCCTTCCGACCGGAACGGCACTCCGGCGGCCCGGGTGTGGCTGCCCATTCCAGTGTGCGCCGCGAGCGCTTCCGATTCCACCAGCATCCCGAGGCGCGCCTCCGGTCACGGCGGTCGCCTCGAGGGCCGCAGCGCTCATCGACCGGCAGGCGTCGGGCCGGCCCGCGGAGCGCGGCGACGACTAGCTCGCGCCCCTGTCGCTCACCGTGCCGCGCTTCCGGACCAGCCGCCAGGAGTTGCGGTCACCCACGCGTCGGTAGTCCAGCTCGTCAAGCGTCGCCTTGGCCAGCCACAACCCGCGGCCCTGCTCGGCCAGGCCCTCGGGAAGCCCGCCGTGCTGCAACAGCCCGGGCACCGGCTCCGCGGTGTCGGTCAGGGTGGCGACCAGCTGGTCGTCGTACACCTCGAGCGCGAACGCATAGACCACCTGTCCCGGGGGCCGGCCGTGTTTGACCACGTTGCCGTGGATCTCCACGACCGCGGTCTCGAACATGGCAAGATCCACCTCCTCGATGGCGGGCCAGTCCGCGCGGACGCGTTGCAGGAGGTCGTGCAGGAGCTCCAGCGAGTCCGGTACGGCCAGCCCCTCGAGGGTGTAATCACCAGTCATCGATGGCCGCATCGATCGAGGGGTGCGCGCGCAGCACCCGGTCGAGGTTGGTCAGCTGGAGAACGGTGGCCACCTGGGGGGATACCCCCGTGATCCGCAGGTCGCCCGAGGCCTGCCGGGCCCGCTTGAGCCCTGCGATGAGCGCTCCGAGTCCGGAGGAGTCCATGAACGTCACCTCGGTCAGGTCCACGACGACCCGGGGGCGGCCGCCGTCCACAGCCTCCTCGATCGCCGACCGGACGCGGGAGGCGGCCACCATGTTGAGCCGTCCCTCCAGGCGCAGCACCGCCGCGCCCTGGGCGATCTCGCGCTTCTCGATCTGCATCAGGCCACCATCTCCTCGTTGGGTTCGTGGGTCGGCTCGGGCGCGCGGAAGGCCGCCGCCCGGAAGATGACACTCATCACCAGCAGGTCGTAGGCGACCCAGGTGACATTGACGGCCGTGCCGATCGAGCTCGTCGCCGCTCCGGTCCACAAGCGCACCACGCCGACAAGACAGGCCAGCACGAGCACCACCGTCGCGACGGTCTGCGGCAGGATCAGCCGCCAGGGGAAGCTGCCGCCGGTCTGCCGGGTCTTCGGGGTGACCACGAAACCGAGCGGCTTGCCGAGGAAGACGTTCGCGGCCGCGGTCAGGCACGCGCGGATCCACAACGGGAACAGCGCCAGGCTGTACTGCTGCCCCCGCCACGTCCGGATGCCGTAGCCCACGACCAGGAACAGCAGCTGGTTGGCCAGCATGTACGGGGCGAAGAAGGTGAGGAACTGCAGGCCGTAGGCGTGCACGGGGAGCACCCCGAAGCAGAGGTAGAGCACAGGCGCGGCGATGAAGACCACCGCCGCGAACCCGGAGAGGTAGCTCCACATCGTGGCGAAGTACATGAGCCGCTGGCCGACCGACAGCCCTTTCTGCGCCAGCGGGTTCTCCCGCAGCATCACCTGGATCGTGCCCTGCGCCCAGCGCAGCCGTTGCTGGAGCATCGTGCGCAGGTCCTCCGGCGCGAGACCGTGGGCGAGGACCTCGTGGTGGTAGACCGAGCGCCATCCCAGCGCGTGGAGCCGCATGCAGGTTGCCATGTCCTCGGTGACGGACACCGTGGCGAGCGGCATCATCGGCTGGGCCTCGTCCGCGCGGTCCACGTCCACGGCCCGGACCAGCTCCCGCACCGACTCGATCGCTCCCAGCGGGGACCACTCGCGGTCCGCCAGCGCCTCGAGCGCCTGCTCGTCCACCACGGGGACACCCAGCTCCTCGTCCCGGTCCACGGGCAGGCGGTGGATCTCCTGCAGGTCCGCCTCGATGGCGCGGATGTCCTGCGCGACCAGGGCCCGTGCCGCGGCGTCGACCCGCTGCTGGAACGCGTACGTCGTGTCGCCGACCGGATCACCGGCCGCCAGCCGGGACCGAGCGTGGCGCACCGCGTCCTGCACCGACACCAGCGCCGCCAGTGCCGGGTCCTGGCGACGCCGAGCGGCACGCACCGCTCGGGCCAGCACTCTGTCCCCGGTCGCCAGGGCCTGCCGCACGGCGGTCTCGGTCTCGCGGACGTAGCCGACGATGCCCAGCTGCATCAGCGCCTCGCGGCGGAGCACCGCGTTGGAGCCGCAGAAGAAGGCCGCGTTCCACCCGTCCTTACCCTGCTGGATCGGCCCGTAGAACAGCGGCGCCTGGCTGCCGAGCGGATCCGCGTCGGTGACGTTGTTGAACCACTGCGGCGTCTGGACCAGCGCGACCCGGGGATCGGTGAACCAGCCCAGCGTGCGGTCCAGGATGAGCCGGTCCGGCACCTGGTCGGCGTCCAGGATCAGCATGAACTCGCCCTCGGTGAGGAACAGCGCGTTGTTCAGGTTGCCGGCCTTGGCGTGGCGCGGGCGGTCCGTCCAGTCGTCGCTCCTGGTCAGGTAGCAGATCCCGTGCGCCTCGACGGCCTCCCGCAGCTCGGGCCGGTCACCGTCGTCGAGCACCCAGGTGGTGT
>JAOPXF010000439.1 GCA_025965295.1 Nocardioides sp. | reverse complement strand
TGAGCACCCGGCCGCCGACCCGGTCGCGCGCCTCGACCACGAGGACGCTGTGTCCCTTGCGGGCCACCTGGCGCGCGGCGACCAGGCCCGAGATGCCGCCGCCCACGACCACCACGTCGACGTGGCGGGGCAGCGAGCCCTGGAGGGAGCCGGCCGCCGCGTCGGCGTACGGTCCGGTCAGTCCGGTCGTCAGGGCGCCGGTGCCGAGGGCGAGGCCCCCCAGCGAGGCACCGCCGAGCACGGTGCGGCGGGTGAGCGGGGGCTGGGTCATGTCGGCTCCTGGAGAAGGAAGAACGTGAACATGTGTCAGTTTCGCTTTCTTACTCTACACTCGATTCCATGCCTGCGGTACGGACCCCGACCATCCCCCCGAAGCGACGGGTCCCCCGGCAGGAGCGCAGCCGCCGCCGCGTCGAGGAGCTCCTCGACGCGGCGGCGCGGCTCGTGGTCGACCGGGGCGTGGAGTCGCTGAGCACCCGCGACATCGCCCAGGCCGCCGGTGCGCCGGTCGCCTCGCTCTATCAGTACTTCGCCGACAAGGAGCACCTCCTCCTCGCCCTCGCGCAGCGCGACATGGCCGAGATGGACGCCCAGGTGGCCGCCGACCTCGCGGGCATCGACCGGCTCACCGTCGAGACGCTGGTGCGCACCACGATGCTCGCGTTCGTGTCGGTCTACCACCGGCGACGGGCCTTCGTCGAGATCTACCTCCGCGGCCGGTCCAACGCCGCGGTCGAGCGCTTCGGGCGCGAGCACAACGCGCGGGTCGCCGCCAACCTGCTCGACTTCGCCGTGCAGGCCGGCCTGGCCCGGCCCGAGCTGACCCTGGCCAAGGCCACGCTGGCCGTCGAGGTCGGTGACCGGGTCTTCCAGCTGGCCTTCGAGCACGACGCCGACGGTGACCCGGGGCTCATCGAGGAGGGCATCACGCTGGTGACGGCCTACCTCGAGCGTTACGCCACGCCGGCCGGTCTCTCGGGGATCCCGGTATGACCGAGACCATCGGTGCCGACCTGCGCGCGGCGGTCGCCGAGGCGTCCCGGCGGCTCGCCGCCGCGGGCCTGCTCATCGGTACGGCGGGCAACGTCAGCGCCCGCGCGGGCCACCTCGTCGCCGTCACCGCCACCGGGGTGGAGCTGGCCGGGTGCACGCCCGCGGACGTCACGCTCGTGTCCACCAACGGCACGGTCGTCGAGGGCGCCCTCGCCCCCACCTCCGAGCTCGACCTCCACCTCGGGGTGTACGCCGACACCGGTGCGGCCGCGGTCGTCCACACGCACGCGCCGTACGCCACCGCGGTCGCCTGCGTGCTCGACGAGCTGCCGGTGCTGCACTACCAGCACCTGCTGCTCGGCGGCGCCACCCGGGTCGCCCCCTACGCCACCTTCGGCACCCCCGAGCTCGCGGCCCACGTGCGCGACGCGCTCGTCGACCGGCAGGCCGCGCTGATGGCCAACCACGGCTCGGTCGCCGTCGGCGGCAGCCTCGACCGGGCGGTCGAGAACGCGCTGCTCCTCGAGTGGCTCGCCCAGCTCCACCACCGCGCCAGCGCCCTCGGCGCCCCGCGCGCGCTCACCGGTGACCAGCAGGCCGCCGTCATCGAGGCGGCGGTCCGCCGCGGCTACGGAACCACCCAGGAGAACCCATGAAGGTCGCCACCGTCGGCGTGCACGTCCTCGACACCCACGTCATCGGCATCGAGTCGATCCCGGAGGGCTCGGACGGCCAGCTGGTCGAGACGATCCGCTTCTCGCCCGCGGGCACCGCGGGCGGCACCGCGGTGGTCCTGAGCCGCCTCGGCGCCGAGGTGCTCTCCTTCGGCGCACTCGGCCAGGACCCCATCGGCGACAGCCTGCTGGCGATGCTGTCCCGCGAGGGGATCGACGTCTCGGGCCTGGTCCGCAAGGCCGACCAGCAGACGTCGTCCTCGGTGATCCCGGTCCGGCCCAACGGCGACCGCCCGGCCTGGCACTGCATCGGGGCCCACGGCGCGTTCACCCTCGACGACCTGCCGCTCGCCGCGCTCGAGGGGATCACCCACCTGCACCTGGGCGGCCCGGTGTTCCTCGGCGGCGAGGCCGCGGGCCGGCTGCTGGCCCACGCCCGCTCGATCGGCGCCACGACCTCGCTCGACATCCTCGCGCCCGGAGACCCGGACATGCTGGCCTGGATCGCCGACGCGCTCCCGCACACCGACTACCTGCTGCCCAACGACGAGCAGGTGCTGGGGTTCACCGGCGCCGCCTCGCTCGAGGAGGCCGCCCGCGCGCTCGTCGCGGCCGGCGCCGGCTGCGTCGCGGTCACCCAGGGGGCGAAGGGCGCGCTCGTCGTCACCGCGGACGAGACCGTCGAGGTGCCGGCCCACGACATCGAGGTCGTCGACACGACCGGGTGCGGCGACGCGTTCTCGGCCGGCTTCCTGCGCGGGCTCTCGCTGGGGCGCGACCTGCGCGGCGCGGCCGAGCTCGGCTGTGCCGCCGCCGCCCAGGTGGCCCAGGGGCTCGGCACCGACCACGGAGCCTACGACCTGGACTCCGTCATCGCGTTCACGTCGTCGCCGCGTCGCTGACCCGGGCGCGCACCGGCCGGTAGAGGCGGTCGACGTACGTCTCGAGCAGCGCCTCGCGCAGCCTCGGAGGGGCGGCGTTGAAGAGCACGTTGACCGGCGCCATCCGCCTCGGCAGGGAGACCGCGCCCCCGGCCCCCGCGAGGCCGGCGGCCACCAGCAGCGCGTCAAACTCGTCGTCGGTGAGCCGGTCCGGGACCAGGCTGTCGAGCGCGGCGGCGATGCTGCGGTCCACGCGCACCGGTCCGGTGGCCCGCGCGGCCTCGACCGAGTCGCGCAGGGCAGCGAGGCACTCGTCGACGTGCCCGAGCGTCGCCGCGCTGACCGAGAGGTGCAGCGTCGGCGGCTCGCCGCGCCAGGACATCTGCGGGCCGACGTACCAGCCGCGCTCGACCATCTCGTCGGCGATCGTGAACACGTCGCAGCTGCCGTCCGTGCGCACCGCGACCAGGGTGGAGTCGGGCCGGACCACGAGCTCCAGCCCGTCGATCTCGTCGATCCCCGTCAGCAGCAGGTCCACCGCGTCGAGGCAGTCGCGGGCCAGCTCGAGGTAGCCCTGCTCACCGATCGTCTGCACGGTCGCCCAGGCGCCGGCGAGCGGGCCGCCCGGCCTGGTGGAGGCCATCGTGGTGTTGACCATCGTGTAGCCCGGCCAGTCGGCCGAGGAGAAGTACGTCGGCCGCCGCTCCGCCGCCGTCCGGTGCAGCAGGATCGAGGCGCCCTTGGGGGTGTAGCCGTACTTGTGCAGGTCGACCGAGATCGACGAGACGCCCGGCACCGCGAACGTCCAGGCCGGCTTGACCCGCCCGATCCGGTCGGCGTACGCGAGGATCCAGCCGCCGATGCAGGCGTCCACGTGCAGGGGCACGTTCTTCGCGGCACAGGCAGCGGCGATCCAGGCGATGGGGTCGACGACACCGTGGGCGTACGACGGTGCCGACGCGACCGCGAGCACCGTGTCGGCGTCCATCGCCTCGGCCATCGCACCCACCTGGGCCCGGTAGTGGCCGTCGACGCGGACGCTGACCTGGTCGATCCCGAAGTACTGGGCGGCCTTCTGGAACGAGGGGTGCGCGGTCTCGGGCAGCACGATGTTGGGCCGCTCGATGTCGGGCCGGGCGTCGCGCGCGCCCTGGACGGCCAGCATGATCGACTCCGTGCCGCCGGTGGTGACGGTGCCGACGGCGGTGTCCGGGGCATCGACCAGGTCGCAGGCGAAGCCGACCAGCTCGTTCTCCATCGCCAGCAGGCTCGGGAACGCGGACGGGTCCAGGCCGTTCGCACCGGCGTACATCGAGACGGCCTCGCCGGCGACCGCGTCCACGTCTTCGCGACCCGCGTCGTAGACGTAGGCCAGTGAACGGCCGCCGTGGACGGCGAGGTCGTCCACCATCAGCTCACGCAGGCGCGCAAGGGCGTCGGTCATGCGTCCTCCCACACACTGGATCCCCGGTCTCGCACAGCCCCATGTCCGAGGCCCACAGACTAGGGGCGGGCGCGACCTCGCGGCCTCGAAATCCAGGCATTCCCGTCAGCGTGCGGGACGGGTCAGCCGGTCGAGGAAGGCGACGAGCAGGGCCTCACGCATGGGTGGGGACGCCAGGTCGAGCATCGCGTTGACCTCGGCCATCCGCGCGGGCAGCGCGAGGTCGCCGTCGGCGGCCCCGCCGACCAGCCCGGACGCGGCGAGCAGGCCCTCGAAGTCGCCGTCCGAGAGGGTGGCGGGGTCCAGGGACTCGATGTACGCAGCGACCGCGGGGTCGACCGCGACGGGCCCGGCGGCCACCGCGGCCGACACGGACTCGGTGAGCGCCACGAGGAGCTCGTCGACGACCGCGAGGGTGGCGGCGCTGACGGAGAGGTGGACGGTCGGCGGCCGGCCGGCGAAGGACATCTGCGGCTGGACGTACCAGCCGCGCGCGGCCATCTCGTCGCAGACGGTGAACGCGTCGCAGGTGCCGTCGGTCGCCAGCGCGACCAGCGTGGAGTCGGGGGGCACGACGAGCCGCAGCGCCGGAACCCGCTGGATGCCCGCCACGATCCGGTCGCTCGCCTCGAGGACGTCGCGGGTGAGGGCGAGGTAGCCCTCGTCGCCGAGCGACTCGACCACGGCCCAGGCTCCGGCGAGCGGCCCGCCCGACTTGGTCGACTGCATCGTGGAGTTGAGCATCGTGTAGCCCGGCCATCCCGCGGCCGCGAAGAACTGCGGCCGGCGCTCGGCGGCGGAGCGGTACAGCAGCAGGGAGGTGCCCTTGGGGGCGTAGCCGTACTTGTGCAGGTCGACCGAGATCGAGGTGACGCCCTCCACCGCGAAGGTCCACGGGGGCACGTCGCGGCCCAGGCGGGCGGCGTACGGCAGCACCCAGCCACCGATGCACGCGTCGACGTGGCAGCGGATGCCGCGCTCGGCGGCGAGGCCGGCGATCTCGGTGACCGGGTCGACCACGCCGTGGGCGTACGACGGGGCGCTGGCCACGACCAGGACGGTGTTCTCGGGGTCGGCGTCGACGGCGGACGCGGTGGCGAGCGGGTCGGCGCGGAAGTCGGGGCCGACCGGCACGAGCACCGCCTCGACGCCGAAGTAGTGGGCGGCCTTGTGGAACGCCGCGTGTGCGGTGTCGGGCAGGACCATCCGCGGCCGGGTTGCGTCGGGCCGGCTGTCGCGCGCGGTCTGGACCGCCAGCAGCACCGACTCCGTGCCGCCGGACGTGACCGTGCCGACCGCGTCGGCCGGCGCGTCGAGCAGCCCGCACGCGAAGCCCACCAGGTCGTTCTCCATGGCGAGCAGGCTCGGGAACGCGGTGGGGTCGAGACCGTTCGAGCCGGCGTACTGCGCCACCGCCTCGCGGCCGATCCGGTCCACCTCGGCGAGACCGGAGTCGTAGACGTAGGCGAGCGTGCGGCCGCCGTGGACGGGCAGGTCGCGCGCCTGCAGGGCGCGCAGCCGGCCGAGCGCGTCGGTCATGCGGAGGTCTCCTCGGTGGTGGGGCGTGCGGTGTCGGTGGTCGAGCTGCCCGTGTCGTCGGTCGAGCCTGTCGAGATCACGTCCACCTCGGCGGCGTCGAGCGAGTACCTCCTCAGCCACCACAGGCTGAGGATGACCAGCACGGCCGGGAGGATCGAGAAGCCGAGGGTGATCGCGGCGATGGCCGAGTCGGGCTGGGCCACGTCGCCGTCGGTGGA
>JAOPXF010000123.1 GCA_025965295.1 Nocardioides sp. | reverse complement strand
GTCAACCAGCTGAAGTCGGGCAAGCTCGACATCCTGGTCGCCACCGACGTCGCCGCCCGCGGCCTCGACGTCGAGCGGATCAGCCACGTCGTCAACTACGACATCCCCACCGACACCGAGTCCTACGTGCACCGGATCGGCCGCACCGGCCGGGCCGGGCGCAGCGGCGACGCGATCTCGTTCGTGACGCCCCGCGAGCGCTACCTGCTCAAGCAGATCGAGAAGGCCACCCGTCAGCCGCTCACCCAGATGCAGCTGCCGAGCGTGGAGGACGTCAACACCACCAGGCTGGCCCGCTTCGACGAGGCGATCACCGAGGCGCTGACCCAGACCGCGAAGATCGACACGTTCCGCGACATCGTGAACCACTACGTCCGCGCGAACGACGTGCCGGAGGCCGACGTGGCCGCCGCGCTCGCTGTCGTCATGCAGGGCGACACCCCGCTGCTGCTCGACCCCAAGGCCGAGCGCCCGGTGCGCCAGGAGCGCGAGTACTCCGACTCCTCGGGCGACCGCGGCCAGCGACCCCGCAAGGAGTTCAAGGACCGCGGCGAGCGCCCGGCCCGCAAGCCGCGCGGGCGCACCGACGTCCCGATGGCGACGTACCGCATCTCGGTCGGCAAGCGGCACAAGGTCGAGCCCCGCCAGATCGTCGGCGCGATCGCCAACGAGGGCGGGCTCTCCCGCCAGGACTTCGGCCACATCGACATCCGCGGCGACCACTCGCTCGTCGAGCTCCCCGCCGAGCTCCCCGGCGACGCCTGGTCGAAGCTCTCCGGGACCCGCATCTCCGGGAAGCTGATCGAGCTCACCGTCGACGGCGGCGGCAGCAGCAGCGAGGCGGGCTTCTCCGGAGAGCGCCGCAAGCCGCGCACCAAGCACCGCGACTGACCCGGTGCCGCACGGGTCGCTGTCCCGTCAGTCGTTCGCCGGGCGCGGGCCCGGCACGGTCATGGTCGCGATCGCCGTGGTCAGTGGAACGGCGAGCACCAGCCCGATGCTGCTCGCCAGCGCGCGGACGACTTCCTGGCCGATGTCCTCGGTCACCAGCAGGTCGAGCAGCGGCTGGTCGTAGAGCTGGATGACCAGCAGCACGGTGAGCGCCGTGCCGGCGTAGGCGAAGACGATCGTGTAGATCGTCGAGGCGATGTGGTCGCGCCCGATCCGCATCCCGCTCGTGAACAGCTGGGCACGCGTGAGCTCGGGACCGGCGCCGCGGAGCTCCCAGACGGCGGAGGCCTGGGTGATCGTGACGTCGTTCAGGACGCCGAGCCCGGCGATCACGATCGCGCAGGTGAGCAGTCCCTGGAAGTCGAGGTCGCCGACGAAGGAGGAGAGCACGCTGCCGCTCTCGTCGCCGGCACCCGTCAGGTGAGTCCGGCCGACGGCGAGCAGCCCGATCAGTGCGGTGATCACCACCCCGGCCAGGGTCCCGGCCAGGGCCGCGCTCGTGCGCATGGAGAAGCCGTGGGTGGTGTAGAGGACGACGAACATGATCGCCGCCGAGGCGACCAGCCCCACGAGCAGCCCGGACGTGCCGAGGAGCAGCGCCGGCAGCACGAACTGCCAGATCACCAGGCCGCTGAAGGCGAGACCGACCAGGGCGAACGCCCCGCGCCACCGGGCAACCGCGACCACGACCACGGCGAAGACGCCCAGCAGCCACGCCAGGGAGGTCGAGCGCTCCGTGCCGAAGTAGGAGTAGGCCGCCGGCCGGTCGTCGGCCGCCGGGGTGGCGAGCAACCGGACCCGGTCGCCGGGTTCGAGCCCCGAGCCCAGGACCTGCGGCGACACCTGCACCTTCGTGCGGGCGCCGGCGTCCGGGCCGCTCGCGACCTCGACCCCCAGGACGTTGCAGTCGCCCACGCCGCCACCCGGTCCAGCCGGGTCGGCGCACACCGGGTACACGGTGTGCACGACGCCCTCGGGGAAGGTCACCCCGGGCGCGGCGAACTCCACCGAGCTGCTGACGTCGTCGACCCTGCCGGCATCCGGCCAGAGCCACACCAGCCCGGCGACCGTGGTCGCCGCGAGCAGCCCGAGCACCGCCAGCAGGACCGTCCGCGGCAGGCGTGCGACCTCGACGTCCTCGTCGGCGTGGCGGTGCGCGCGGTGGGAGTGCCCGTGACCCATGGCCCCATCTTTGCCGATGCCCGGCCGGCCCGTCGCCGGCGCCCGGCCGGGCCCCTGGTCAGCGGCCCGCGAGGGCTTTAGTGTGACGCAGGCCACATGAGTGGCTCTCGGGATCTCGGAGGCTCCAATGACCCACCCCGCTCGTGGCCTGCGCCGGCTCGTCGCCCTCGCGGCCGCCGCGCTCGTCGTGCCCCTGCTCGCCTCGGCACCCGCCGCGGCCGCGGCCCCGTCGTACGTCGCCCTGGGCGACTCCTACTCCTCGGGGGTCGGCACCCGCAGCTACATCGACGACGGGACGTCGTGCCAGCGCTCGACGTACGCCTATCCCAGCCTGATCGCCGCGGCCCGCGGCTACGCGCTCAACTTCCGGGCGTGCTCGGGCGCGAAGATCCCCGACGTCACCAAGACCCAGCTGAGCGCGCTGAGTGCGAGCACGAAGTACGTCACGATCTCCGTCGGCGGCAACGATGCGGGCTTCGCCGGCGTGCTCACCGAGTGCGCGCAGCCCGGCTGGATGAGCGACTGCGACGGGGCGATCGACACGGCGCGGGCCTACATCAACAACAAGCTGCCCGGCGCCCTCTCGACGCTCTACAAGTCGATCCGCAGCCACGCCTCCACCGCGAAGGTGGTTGTCGTCGGCTACCCGCGGGTGTTCATGGGTGAGGACTGCAACGCCGGCACCTGGTTCTCACCGGCCGAGGAGACCCGGCTCAACGCGACCGCCGACCTGCTGAACGGCAAGCTGGCCAGTGCCGCGTCCGCCAGGGGCTTCGCGTTCGCCAACCCGACCAGCCGCTTCACCGGGCATGCGGTCTGCGACAACCCCGAGTGGCTCAACGGGCTGTCGAACCCGATCAGCGAGAGCTACCACCCGAACCGGCTGGGGCACTCCTCCGGCTACACGCCGCTGGTCAGCCCGCTGCTGACCGGCGCGGCCCTGCGCCCCGACTCCGTGACGATGCGCGAGGCCGCCGCGAGCGGTGCGGCGCTGGCCGCGCGGCAGCGGGAGTACGCCGCCGCGGACGCCGGCATCCGTCCGCAGGAGTTCCGGGCGCCAGACCTCACCACCCACCGGGCCCGGGTCGCGGCCCGGCACGCCGGCATCGACATCGAGAGGTGGCTGGCCCGGCACTGATGCGGGGGCGGGTCGGTGGCTACTGGTAGAACCGGGCCATGGGGCTCCACCGCACGCTCGCCGCACTCGCAGCCGGTTCGTTGGCCGGCGCGCTGCTGTCCGGTTGCGACTCGGCCGCCAAGCTGACCGGTCCAGACCCCGGTGACACGGCGGCCGCGCTCGCGACGGCGCTGGCCTCCGGGTCGTTCACCGAGGTCGGCTTCTCCGACCAGACGCCGGCCGAGGTCACGAAGGAGTACGACGCCACCGTCGAGGGGATGGGCGACCTCACCCCGACGGTGGCGGCCGGTGACGTCGACGAGTCCGGTGACACCGCGACCGCGGCCCTGACCTGGACCTGGCCGGTCGCGGGCGAGGACTGGACCTACGACACCGAGGCCGCCCTGACCAGGGTCGACGACGAGTGGCAGGTCACCTGGGACCCGGCCATCATCGAGCCGAGCCTCAACGAGGACGTCGTCCTCGACGCCACGCCGATCGCGGCGGCCCGGGGGCCGATCACCGGTGCGCACGGCGTGCGGCTCGTGACCGACCGACCGGTCGTCCGCTTCGGCATCGACCGCTCCCAGGTCCCCGCCCGCAGGGCGGTGGAGTCCGCTCGCCGGCTCGCCGCCCTCGTCGACATCGACGCCGCCGCCTACGCCAAGCGGGTCGAGGCCGCCGGCGACAAGGCCTTCGTCGAGGCGATCGTCTACCGTCGCGGCGACGCACCCGCCGCGGTCGCGTCGTACGACGACATCCCCGGTGCCGTCGCGCTCTCCGACGAGCTGCCGCTGGCGCCGACGCGCGAGTTCGCGGCCCCGATCCTCGGCACCGTCGGCGAGGTCACGGCCGAGATGATCAAGGACGACCCGGAGAAGTACCAGATCGGCGACCAGGCCGGGCTCTCCGGGCTGCAGGCGCGCTACGACGACGAGCTCCAGGGAACTCCGGGGGCCGTGGTCGACGCGGTCGGGTCCGCCGGCAAGGAGCGCGAGCTGTTCCGCGTCGACGCGACCGCGGGCCGGCCGCTGCGGCTCACCCTCGACGTCGACCTCGAGCTGACCGCCGAGCGGCTGCTGGCCGGCGTCGGGCCGGCCAGCGCGATCGTCGCGATCAGGCCCTCGACGGGCGCGATCCTGGCCGCGGCCAACGGGCCGGGCAACAACGGCTACAACATGGCGACCTACGGACAGCTCGCCCCCGGCTCGACGTTCAAGAGCGTGAGCAGCCTGGCGCTCCTGCGCGCGGGGCTCACACCGGAGACGGTGGTGCCGTGCACGTCGACGATCACCGTCGACGGTCGCAGCTTCAAGAACTACTCCGACTACCCGTCGTCCGGGATCGGCCGGATCCCGCTGCGCACCGCGCTCGCCAACTCGTGCAACACCGCGTTCATCTCCCAGCGCGCGAAGGTCGGTGACGACGGGCTCGTCGACGCGGCCGCGTCGCTCGGCCTCGGGGTCGACCACGACCTCGGCTTCCCGGCGTACTTCGGCAACGTCGAGCCGCCCGCCTCGGAGACCGAGGCCGCGGCCGACATGATCGGCCAGGGCAAGGTGCTCGCGTCGCCGA
>JAOPXF010000435.1 GCA_025965295.1 Nocardioides sp. | reverse complement strand
GTCGCCGATGACGGTGACGGCCGGCGGGCTCATCCGCGCGGCGCGGGCGTCGGCAGCGATGTGCTCGAGGGTCGAGGTGACCGTGGCCTGCTCGGTGGTGGTGCCGACCCGGGTCATCGCGACCGGGGTCTGCGCCGAGCGGCCGGCGTCGACGAGGGCCTTGGCGATGTCGCCGATGAGGCCGACCGCGGAGAGCAGCACCAGCGTGCGGTTGTCGGCGTACTGCGACCAGTCGACCTTGTCGCCGCAGGTCACGACGGCGACCTCGCGGTTGTCCTTGGTGGTCAGCGGGATGCCGGCGTACGCCGGGACCGCGCTCACCGACGAGACGCCGGGGACGATCTCGAAGCCCAGGCCGGCCTTGACGCAGGCCTGCGCCTCCTCGGGGCCGGAGGCGTAGAGGAAGGGGTCGCCGGTCATCAGCCGGACCACGCGCTGACCGCGCTTGGCGTGCTTGACCACGACCTTCGCGCGGGCGGCGTGGGTCAGCGGCTGGCCGTCCTCGCCGAAGCCGCCGTCCACGATCGCGGGACCGGCGCCGGGTACGTCGACGCCGTCCTCGGTCACGACCGGCTGGGGCAGGCCCAGCAGCGCGCGCACGAGGTCTTCGTGGTCGGGCACCTCGGTCACCACGACGTCGGCCTGCCGGAGCAGGTCGACGGCACGGACCGTGAGCAGACCCGGGTCGCCCGGGCCGCTGCCGACGAACGACACCCAGCCCCGGGTGGTGCCCGTCGTCGACTCGGCGATCCCGGTCTGGGAGCCGGTCTGGGTGATGGTCTTGCCTCGCGTCATGCGTTCTGCCTCTTGTCTGGTTGCTGCGGTAGTGCCAACCGTGCGGCCCCGTCGGCGAGCATCTCGTTCGCCAGTCGGGTTCCGACGCCCACGGCGTCGGCGGGCACTCCCGTTGCGGACATCCGCACCGAGAGCGCCCCATCGGGTGACAGGGCCACGGCCCTGACCCACATCTCGTCCCCTTCGTCACCCTCGACCACCTCGGCGAGCGCTCCGATCGGTGCCGAGCAGCCGCCCTCCAGGGTGGCGAGCACGGCACGCTCGGCGTCGACGGCCGCGCGGGTGTGCGCGTCCTCGAGCCGGCCCAGGTCGGCCACGAGCTCCACGTCGGCGGACCGGCACTCGATCGCCAGCGCACCCTGCCCGGGGGCCGGAAGCATCTGGAGCGGGTCGAGCACCTCGGTCGCCTCGTCGAGACGGTCGATCCGGGCGAGACCGGCACGGGCCAGCACGACGGCGTCGTACTCCCCCGTGCGGACCTTGCCGATCCTGGTGTCAACGTTCCCGCGAATTCCCGAGATCTCCAAACCGAGGCCGAGGGCCTGCAGCTGGGCCTCGCGGCGCGGCGAGCCGGTGCCGACGCGGCTGCCGACGGGGAGCTCGCCGAGCGTCAGCCCGTCGCGGGCTACGACCGCGTCACGCGGGTCCTCGCGGGTGGGCACCGCGGCGAGCGCGATCCCCTCGTGGGGGTACGTCGGGAGATCCTTGAGGGAGTGCACCGCCACGTCGACGTCGCCGCGGAGCAGCGCGTCGCGCAGGGCTCCCACGAAGACGCCGGTGCCGCCGACGGTGGCCAGCGGGGTGCCGGAGGTCTGGGAGAGGTCGCCCTCCGTGGTGACCTCGACCAGCTCGGCCTCGCGGCCGAGGACCGTGCGGATCAGGTCGGCGACGGTGCCGGCCTGGGTGGTGGCCAGCAGCGAGCGCCGGGTACCGACGCGGATGGTGTCCCTCATGCGAGGTCCTCCGACCGGGTCGAGAGGCCCTCGGGCCGGGTGACCGCGTCGACGGCCTCGGGGTCGAGCGCGAACAGCTCGGCCAGGGCGGCGGCGTAGGAGACGGCGCCGGTCTCGTTGGCGAGCTCCTTGACCCGGACCGTCGGCTGGTGGAGCAGCTTGTCCGCGACCCGGCGCACGGTGTGCAGCACCTCCGCGCGGGCGGCCTCGTCGAGGTCGGGCAGCCTGCCCACGAGGCGCTCCATCTCCGCGTCGACCACGGAGGTGGCCATCGACCGGAGCGCGACGACCGTGGGCGTGACGCTGGCCTGGCGGCGCGCCGCGAGGAAGGCCGCGACCTCCTGCGTGACGATCCGCCGGACCTCCTCGACCTCGCGCCCCGCGTCGGACTCGTGCAGCTCGGCGGCCAGGTCGGCGAGGTTGATCAGCGTGACGCCGGGCAGCGCCGTGACGGCCGGGTCGACGTCGTGGGGCAGGGCGAGGTCGATGATCGACAGCGGCCGGTCCCCGCTGCGCGCGGCCATCACCATGTCGAGGGTGACGAGCACGCCGGTGGCGCCGGCGCACGCGATGACGACGTCGGCGGCACCGAGCTCGGTGGACAGGTCGGTCAGCGGCGCCGAGCGGGCGCCGTACTCCTCGGCGAGGCGGGCGGCGCGGGCGACGCTGCGGTTGACGACGGTGACCTCGGTGGCGCCCCTGCGCGTGACGGTCGCGGTGGCCAGCCCGGCCATCGAGCCGGCACCGACGATCAGGACGCGCTTGCCGGCCAGGTCGCCGACCGCGGCGTCGGACCGCTCGAGCGCGGCGGTCACCAGCGAGGGGGCGGCACTGTCGATGTCGGTCTCGGCGCGCGAACGCTTGCCGACCCGCAGGGCCTGCTGGAAGAGCACGTTGAGAGAGGAGCCGACGGTGCCGAGCTCCTGGCCGGCCCGCAGCGCCTCGCGCGTCTGGCCGAGGATCTGGCCCTCGCCGACGGCCATCGAGTCGAGCCCGGCCGCGACCTGGAAGAGGTGGGAGACGGCGCCGTCGTCGTAGTGCACGTAGAGGTGCGGGAGCATCGCCTCGGTGCTCTCGCCGGCCCGCTCGAGGAGCAACCGCGAGACGTCCTCGACACTGCCGTGGAAGCGGTCGACGTCGGCGTAGATCTCGAGACGGTTGCAGGTCGCGATGACCGCCACCTCGGTGACGTGCTCACAGGCGGCCGCGTCGTGGACCAGCTTGCGGACGCCGTCCACGTCGAGGGCGACCCGCTCGAGCAGGGCCACGGGGGCGGAGTTGTGGGAGATGCCCACGACGAGAACGCTCATCCGCGGCCCCCGTTCGAAGTCTGTCCCGGGCAGAGCGCAGCTCTCCCCTCGAATGGCGTGGTCATGCGGTGGCTCCGTGCGTCTTGCGCTGCTCGTGGTAGGCGAGGATCTGCAGCTCGATGGAGAGGTCGACCTTGCGGACGTCGACCCCGGCGGGGACTGAGAGCACGGCGGGCGCGAAGTTGAGGATGCTGCTGATCCCCGACGCGACCATCCGGTCGGCGACGTCCTGGGCGGCCAGCGCGGGGGTGGCGATCACGCCGATCGCGACGCCGTGGTCCTTGACGATCTGCTCGAGGTCGTCGAACGGGCGTACGTCGACGCCCGCGACGACCTCCTCGTGGCGTTCGGGGTCGGCGTCGAGCAGGGCGACGACCCGGAAGCCGCGGCTGCGGAAGCCGGAGTAGTTGGCGAGGGCGTGACCCAGGTTGCCGATGCCGACGATGACGACCGGCCAGTCCTGCGTGACCCCGATCTCGCGGGCGATCTGGTAGCGCAGGTAGTCGACGTCGTAGCCGACCCCGCGGGTGCCGTAGCTGCCGAGGTAGGAGAGGTCCTTGCGGAGCTTGGCGCTGTTGACGCCCGCCGCCGAGGCCAGCTCCTCGCTCGAGCAGGTGCCGGTGCCCGCCTCGGAGAGGGTGGTGAGGGCCCGGAGGTAGACGGGCAGCCGCGCGACGGTGGCCTCGGGAATGTCCCGGGTGCTCTCCGTGGAAGTGCGTGCGGTCAAAGCTCTCGTCTCCATGCCAATGGATGGGGCCGCAGGATCCTGGCTGACGGGGCGGCTGGCTGCCCTGTCCCAACGCGTGCGGCTCGATCACTGTAGGAGTTTGTGAACGGGAGAACAAACCGAACCCCCGGGGGCTCCGCCCCCGGGATCCCCCGTCGTGCTCAACGCGCTAGCACATGTGAGAAGGGCCACCTTCTCCGGGGGGCGCTCAGGCGTGCAGCGCGGCCCGGAGCCGGGTCTCGTCGACCCGCCAGAAGTCGTGCTGGCGGCCGTCGACGAAGGTCACCGGGATCTCCTCGGCGAAGCGGGCCGGCAACGTGTCGTCGTCGTCGATGGACACCTCGACGTACGCCTCTCCGAGCTCGGCGCAGACCCGTTCGATCACCGCGCGTGCCTCGTCGCACAGGTGGCACCCGGGCCGGGAGTAGAGCGTGACCCGGGGCTTCGGGCCGGCGCCGCTCACTCCAGCAGCCCCAGGGCCCTGCGCCGCTCGATGCCGCGCAGCCGGCCCTTCTGGACCTTGCCGGTGACGGTCAGCGGCAGCTCGGCCACGACCTCGACCCGGCTCGGTTGCTTGAAGCGGGCCAGCCGCCGCTCGCAGTGCGCGCGTACGGCGTCCGCGGTCGCTTCGGCGTCCGTGCCGGGCGCGACGACGTAGGCGACGACCGCCTCGCCGGTGGTCGGGTCCTCGACGCCGATCACGGCAGCCTCGGTGACCCCCGGCACCTCGCGGATGACCTCCTCGACCTCGACCGGGTAGACGTTGAAGCCGGAGACGATGACCAGCTCCTTGAGCCGGTCGACGAGGAAGAGGTCGCCGGAGGCGTCGAGGAAGCCGACGTCGCCCGTCGACCACCAGCCCTCCTCGTCGGGGCCGCCCGAGCCGTCGGGCCAGTAGCCGCTGAAGAGGTTGTCGCCGGAGATCTGGATCTCCCCCGGGTCCTCGCCCTCGGGCTCCCGGCCCGCCTCGTCGACGAGCCGGATCCCGATGCCGGGCAGCGCCGCGCCGACCGAGCCGGTCTGCAGCACCTCGCTGCACAGGGTGCTGGTCACGACCGGCGAGGCCTCGGTGAGCCCGTAACCCTGGTGGACCGGGATCCCGGTGCGCGCGGTGAACTGGTCGATGAGCTCGGGCGACAGGGGCGCCGAGCCGGAGAGGATCAGCCGGACCGGGCCGAGGCGCTCCTCGAGGTGTTCCACCGGCTGCCAGTAGGCGAAGACCGGCGGTGCCACCGGCACGACGCTGCACGCCTCGTCCTCGATCAGGTCGAGCGTGCCCTGAGGATCGAAGCGGTCCACGAGCACGAGCTTGGCGCGGTGCCGCAGCACCCCGCCGAGCACGGCGTTGAGTCCGTAGACGTGGAAGAGCGGCAGGACACCGAGCACGACGTCGTCGCCGTGGATCATCTTCGGCTCCACCTGGGCGACCTGGTCGATGTTGGCCAGCAGCGCCCGGTGGGTGAGCATCGCGGCGCGCGGGCGACCCGACGTACCGCTGGTGTAGAGGAGGCAGGCGAGCTTCTCGGGGTCCTGGAGCGGCGGGACGTGGCGGGCGGTGTCGGCGCGGAGGTGGTCGTAGGACCGCTCGCCGGGGAGCAGGGTCCCGCCGATCACCACGAGCCGCGGCTTCACCGCGCGACCCACGAGGTCGGCGTCGATCTCGACGGTCTCGCCGTCGAGCGCGCGCGCCACCAGCGCCACTGCCTCGCGCGCGGTGGTGACGGTCTCGACGTCCGCGACGACCATCCGCGCCCCGGAGTCCGCGATCATCCGGGCCAGCTCCCCGGACGTGGCCCCCGGGTTGACGGGCACGGCGACCACCTGGGCGCGCAGCACTCCGAGGTACGTCGTGACGAACTCGATGCGGTTTCCTACGGCGATGAGCACCCGGTGGCCGGCCAGGACGCCCGCGGCGTTGAGCCCGGTGGCGACCCGGCCCACCTCCTCGTCGAGCTGCGCCCAGGTCAGGCTGCGTCCGCCGGACTCCACCAGGGCGAGCCGGTCGGGGCTCTCCGCAGCCGCGTCTGCCACGAGATCGGCGACGTCGGTGACCGCTGGGTGGTTCGCAGGCATGCAGGGATACTTCCACACGTGCGCGGGGCGCCGCCGGTGGTCGCGCTGGGGCTACGCTGCCGGGGTGACGCCGCCCGACAAGAGCCGCCGGCCGCCGAACCTCCGGCTGCGCTCCACCCTCGCGGGCGAGGCCGCGGCCGCGGCGGCCGAGGTTGAGACGGCGCTCGTCACCCCCGCGGACGCCACGTCCGCCGCGTTCTTCGACGTCGACAACACCGTGATGCAGGGCGCGAGCATCTTCCACCTGGCCCGGGGGCTGCACCGGCGGCACTTCTTCACCACCCGCGAGATCCTCGGCGCGGCCTGGAAGCAGGCCTACTTCCGGATCGTCGGGGTGGAGGACCCCGAGCACGTCGCCGACGCCCGCAACTCCGCGCTGAGCTTCATCGCCGGGCACACCGTCGCCGAGCTCGAGGAGCTCGGCGAGGAGATCTTCGACGAGGCGATGGCGCACCGGATCTGGCCCGGCACCCGGGCCCTGGCACAGCTCCACCTGGACCAGGGGCAGCGGGTCTGGCTGGTCACCGCGGCTCCGATCGAGATCGCCCAGATCATCGCCCGTCGGCTCGGGCTGACCGGCGCGATGGGCACCGTCTCCGAGCATGTCGACGGCGTCTACACCGGCCGGCTGGTCGGCGACCTCCTGCACGGGGCCGCCAAGGGCGAGGCGATCAAGGCGCTCGCCGCCCGCGAGCACCTCGACCTGGCAGCCTGCTCGGCGTACTCCGACTCCTACAACGACCTGCCGATGCTCAGGCTGGTCGGCGACCCGGTCGCCATCAACCCGGACCCCAAGCTGCGCGCGCATGCTCGGAACATGGGCTGGCGGGTCCGCGACTACCGCACGGGTCGCAAGGCGGCCCGGCTCGGGCTGGTGGCCGGAGCGGTCGCGGGCGCCGCCTCCGG
>JAOPXF010000434.1 GCA_025965295.1 Nocardioides sp. | reverse complement strand
GCCCGCCGCTCGAGCGCACGCGTCAGGCCGGCGACCACGTCGGCCGGCACCCGGGTCGACGATGCCGCGGCCGGGGGGCTGTCGGGGGCGTCGTCCGAGCAGGCGGCGAGGGGCGTGACGAGGAGGGCGAGCCCGAGGGCCCGCCCGAGGAGCGTCCTAGAGGCGCCGGTCGGCATCGACCGGCGCCCGGCCGTCGGCGAGGGCGGTCATGTCCTCGACGATGCCGAGCGCGATGGCCTGCGGGGTGAGGCCGATCCGCTCGAGGATCGTGTCCCGCTTGGCGTGGTCGAGGAACTGCTGCGGGATGCCGTGCAGCCGGAAGGGGGTGTGCACCCCGGCGTCGTTGAGAGTCTGGAGCAGCAGCGACCCGACGCCGCCGACGCGGCCGTTGTCCTCGATGCTGACGACGAGCTTGTGCTCACCGGCGAGCCGGACGATCGCGGGGTCGACCGGCATCACCCAGCGCGGGTCGACGACGGTGACGCCGATGCCCTGGGCGACCAGCCGCTCGGCGACGCCGACGGCCACGCCGGCCATCGACCCGACGCCGACGACGAGGACGTCCTTGGTGCCGTTGCGGACGAGCACGTCGGCACCGCCGACCTTCGCGATCGTCGGGATGTCCTCGGGGGGCGGGCCCTTCGGAAAGCGGATGACGGTGGGGGCGTCGTCGACGTCGACGGCCTCGTCGAGCAGCTCGCGCAGGCGGGTGACGTCGCGGGGCGCGGCCAGCCGCAGGCCGGGCACGACCTGCAGGATCGACATGTCCCACATGCCGTTGTGGCTGGCCCCGTCGTCGCCGGTCACGCCGGCCCGGTCGAGCACGAAGGTCACACCGCACCGGTGCAGGGCGACGTCCATCAGCACCTGGTCGAAGGCCCGGTTGAGGAAGGTCGCGTAGAGCGCGACGATCGGGTGCAGCCCACCCATGGCCAGCCCGGCCGCGCTCGTGGCGGCGTGCTGCTCGGCGATGCCGACGTCGAAGGTGCGCTCGGGGAACCGGGCCTGGAAGTGGTGCAGCCCGACCGGGTGCATCATCGCCGCGGTGATCGCGACGACGTCCTGGCGGCGCTCGCCGAGCTCGACCACGGCGTCGGAGAAGTGGTCGGTCCAGATCCGGCCCTTGGGCTTCTCGGCCCCGGTCTGCACGTCGAACGGCCCGGGCGCGTGGAACTGGTCGGCCTCGTGCCGCTCGGCGGGGTCGTAGCCGAAGCCCTTGCGGGTCAGCGCGTGCACGATGACCGGCCCACCAAACCGCTTGGCCTGCGCGAGCGCGTGCTCCATCGCGGCGCGGTCGTGGCCGTCGACGGGGCCGACGTACTTGAGGCCGAGGTCCTCGAAGAGGCCCTGCGGGGCGAGCGCGTCCTTCATGCCCTTCTTCATCGCGTGCAGGACGTCGTACGCCGCGGGGCCGACGCCACGGACCGCGTTCAGGCGCCGCTTGACCTGGTCGAGGATCGCCTCGTAGCGCGGGTTGGTGCGCAGCGCCGTGAGGGCGGTCGCGAGCCCGCCGATGGTGGGCGTGTAGGAGCGGCCGTTGTCGTTGACGACGATGACCAGGCGGCTCGTCTTGGCGATCGCGATGTTGTTGAGCGCCTCCCAGGCCATCCCGCCGGTGAGCGCGCCGTCCCCGATGACCGCGACGACGTGGCGGTCCTCGCCACGGATGGCATAGGCCTTGGCCAGCCCGTCGGCGTAGGACAGGGCGGTGGAGGCGTGTGAGTTCTCGACCAGGTCGTGCTCGGACTCGGCCCGGCTCGGGTAGCCGCTGACGCCGCCCTCGCGCCGGAGGGTGCCGAAGGTGGCGGCACGGCCCGTGACCAGCTTGTGCACGTAGGCCTGGTGGCCGGTGTCGAAGACGACCTTGTCGCGTGGCGAGTCGAAGACCCGGTGGATCGCCAGGGTGAGCTCGACGACACCGAGGTTGGGTCCGAGGTGGCCCGAGTTGGTCGCCACCGTCCGGATCAGGAGGTCACGGATCTCGGCCGCGAGGTCCGCGAGCTGGTCGTCGGAGAGCGCACGCAGGTCGCGTGGGGTCGCGATCGACTCGAGGATGCCCATGCTGGTCACTTTACGGGTTCAGAGGTCGATGACCGCGACCGCGGGCTCGTGCAGGCTGCCGAGCCAGACCCGGCCCTCGTGCTCCCGGACCCCGGTGACCATGTGGTAGTCCGGCGTGTCCACGTCGACGTCGTGCACGAGCGTGCCGGCGTCGTCGTACGCCTGGACGCGCACGGTGCGCTTGGGCTTGGGCTGGAGCGCCTCGGGGATCCGGGTGACCTGCCGGCGCAGCCACACCGGCCCGCGCTGGAGGCGCTCGACGACGGGATCGCGGGGTGACGCGATCGACACCCAGATCAGCCCGTCGGAGCCGCGCGCGATGTTGTCGGGGTAGCCCGGGAGGCCCTCGACCAGGAAGTCGCGGCTGCCGGCCCGCTCCCCCGTGATCCAGTGGCGTACGACGGTCCGCGCGCCGGTCTCGGCGACGGCGACGAAGTCCTCGCCGCGGCTGAGCGCGACCCCGTTGGCGAACGCGAGCCCGTCGAGCACGACCTCGATGACGCCGTCGGTGCTCATCCGCATCAGCCGGCCGGTGCGGGTGTCCTGCACGAAGTCGGCCTTCCAGTTCTCGATGCCGAACTTCGTCGAGGAGTCGGAGAACCAGACGGTCCCGTCGGACCCGATCGCGGCGTTGTTGCAGAAGACCATCCTGCGTCCGGCCACGGCGTCGGTCACCCGCTCGACGGCGCCACTGGCCGTGTCGACCCGCAGCACCCCCTGGTGGGCGTCGCAGACGAGCAGCCGGCCGTCGAGGTCGATCTCGAGGCCGAGCGGGCGGCCACCGGTGTGCGCGATCCGCTCGACGTGGTCGCCGTCATGGCTGATCCGGAAGATGCTGCCGTCCTCGGTGCCGGTGAAGACGGCGCCCTCGTCCGCTCCGTGCGTGCCGACGACGACGTCCTCCGCTCC
>JAOPXF010000063.1 GCA_025965295.1 Nocardioides sp. | reverse complement strand
GGCTGGGGCATGGGCGGCGGGGGCAGCGGCGGGGGCACCGCGGTGGGCTGCTGCTGGCCCGGCCTGGCCGTGGCCGGGACCGCCGGTCGCGGGGCGCGTGAGGGCGGCGAGACGGGGACCGGCTGAGGTGCGGGCACCAGCCGCATGGCGGTCAGGTTCACGATGTGCCGCGGGCCGGCCTCGGCCTCCTCGACGGTGACCGGGATGGGCCGGACGTCGACGACGATGGCGTGCGTGACGTGGTCGTGCCAGCCGCGACGCTGGCCGCCGCGGTCCATCACCGCGGTCCACGCGAGGGTGGCGACCCCGAGGCCGAAGGTGGGCAGCGCCGAGACGCCGAGGATCAACGACCGGAGCATCGCCGGGCCCACGCCGATCGGCGTACCGGTGCCGTGGTGCACGACCCGGAGGCCGACCGCGGCCTTGCCGGGTGAGATGCCGCGCAGCCCGAGCAGCACCGAGAAGCCGAGCCCGACCAGGAGCACGACGCCGACGATGAGCGCGATGCCGGCCCACACGCGGTCGCGGTCGATCAGGAAGTGGTAGGCCGCCAGGGCCGCCCCGGCGTCGATCGTCCAGGCGAGCAGCCGGTCGAGGGTGAACGCGTAGAAGCGCCGGTCGAGCTCGGCCGCGGGGAACGTCGGCGCCGTGGTGGTCGCGTGGTCACTCATCGGTCGGACGTTCTCCTGGTCGAGGGTCAGGGGTTCGTGACCTGGATGGTCACACCGTCACCGAGGTCGATGATCGCACCCGGGATGAGCTGGACGGCGATCCCGGGCTGGAGGTCCTCGGCGGGCAGTCCCGGCTGGACCAGCACGGTGCCGTTGGTCGAGCCCATGTCGGTGACGACCGCCGAGCCGTGGTCGGCCCCCGACCCGGGCCGGATCTCCAGGTGGGTCGAGGAGATCTCCTGGTTGGGGCTGGGCACCGTCACGAGGCGGGGCTGCTCGGTCGAGGTGAAGCGCCGGGCCTCGGGCGCTCGGCCCACGAGCACCGCCCGGTCGACCTCGATGATCTCGCCGCTGGAGAACGACAGCCGCGCGACCGGCCGGGAGGTGATGCTCGGCGCCTGGGGCTGGCCGGGGATCCCGGGCTGCTGACGGGCGAACTCACCGGGGTTCCACTCCCCCGAGCGGGTCGCGCCGTCGTGGTCGCTCGCCGGAGCGACCGCGTCGGGCAGGTCCTGGACGGCCAGCGCCTCGGTCGGCAGGCCGGCGTCGACCGCGACTCCGGTGCCGTCCGGGAGCGCAGGGGCCGCCTCGGGAGCCGGCTCGAGCTCGGCGGCGGGCTCCTCGTCGGCGGTCTGCTCGACCATCGAGGAGACCTCGTCCGCGGGGGCGTCGTCGCCGCCGGCGTAGTCGTCGGCAGGCAACATCGCGGGCTCGGCAGCGGGCTCGGAGGCGGCCGTCGAGGAGTACGGCGGCTGGTCGAGGCGGGAGATCCGGACCAGGCCGCCACCGATCGTGAAGTCGGCGCCCTCGCCCTGCTCGTCGACCTCGATGACCATCCGGGTGACTCCGCGCAGGGAACGCTCCACCCAGGTGGTGGCGCTGGAGCCCTCGAGCTCGACCTCCTCGCCCTCGGCGGTGAAGGTCGCCCGAGCGGCGCCACGCAGGACGATCTTCGTCTCGTCGTCGTCCTCGCTGACCAGCACGAAGCCGGGCAGCTCGCGCAGACCGGCGGCGATCAGGGCGTCCAGCGCCTCGTCGAAGCTCGCGCCGTCGTCGACGATCTCCCACAGGGCCGCGACCCGAGCCTTCTCCGTCGGCGGCAGGATCACCGTCGCCCGGGCACCGAAGACACCGAACCAGTCGCCCGGCCGGTAGGACCGCAGGCTGCGGCCGGCCTCGTCACTCATGCGCGGTCCCCTCGGAAGCAGGAGCGCAGCGAGTGCTTGCGTGGGGTGATCACGGAAGGGCCCCCAGTTTCTGTTCGAGACTCACGCGCTGGCGCTCGGAGTCGTAGGAGTGCTCGGTGACCAATCCCACCACATCCACCACGATCGCCGTCGCGTTGTCCTGACCACCCGCCTCCAGGGCGGCCGCGACCATGCCGTCGGCCGCGTCGCGCGGGTCGGTGACGGTCGCGAGGATCTCGCGCAGGTGCTCGTCGTCGATCATCCCCGTGATGCCGTCGGAGCACAGCACCAGCCGCTCCACGGACGGCAGCGGCAGCAGGAAGTAGTCGGCCTCGACGGAGTCGGGCCCGCCCAGCGCGCGGGTGATCACGTGGCGCTCCGGGTGGGTCGACGCGGCGTCGGCGGTGATGGTGCCGGACTCGACGAGCTCCTGGACGACGCTGTGGTCCACGCTGACCTGTTCCAGCAGCCCGTCGACGTAACGGTAGATGCGCGAGTCGCCGAGGTTGGCCAGCAGCCACTTGGGACCCTCGTCGTCCTCGACCAGCAGGGCGACGACGGCCGTGGTGCCGGCGTGGAACCGGGCGGCACCCCGGGCCCGTTGGGCGGCACCGAACTCACAGATGCGGTCCTGGCAGATCTTCAGGGTCGCGGCGACCGCCTCGGCCCCCCGTCGGGGGTCGTAGCCCTCGTCGGCCAGGCGGGCGAACTCCTCGACGACGATCGAGCTCGCGACGTCGCCGCCCTCGTGACCGCCCATGCCGTCGGCCACGACGAAGACCGGCGGGGTCGCGAGGAAGGCGTCCTCGTTGACCTCGCGCACGAGTCCGACGTCGGTCGCGGCGCCGTGATGCAGCTCGACCTGGCTCATCCCACCTCCCGGGTGGGGGGAAGAGTAGGCGATGCGGGGGCACGGCGGGCGGGTAGCGTAGGCGGGATGTCCGGATCGTCCGCCCGCGGTGACGGGTTCCGCACCCTCGCCGACCAGCTCCGCGCCTGGCCGGACGACCGGTTGTCCCGGTTGCTCCTCGAGCGTCCCGATCTCGCCACTCCCGCCCCTCATGACTTCGGTCAGCTGGCTTCCCGAGCGGCCACCCGAACATCGTTGCTGCGTGCGCTCGACCTGCTGACGCGGCTCGAGCTCTCCGTCCTAGATGCCCTCGTGGTGGCCGGCCAAACCACCCGGGCCGAAGTGGCCGCCCTGGTCCATGCCGCACCCGAGGTCGTGGCCGACGCGGTGGAGCGGCTGCTCGGGCTCGCCCTGGCGTGGGAGTCACCCCAGGGACTGCGCCCCCTCAGCGGGGTCGCCGACGGCCTCGCCGGCGGGCTCGCGGCCGGAGTGAGCGGCCTGCGCCCGAGGTCGGCGGAGCCGCTGCCGTCCGCCGAGGTGGAGCGTCGGCTCGCCGAGCTCTCCCCGGCCGCCCGCGCCCTGCTCGAGCACGTCGCCGACCACGGCGGCGAGGCGACCACCGGCACCGCGCGCCACCCG
>JAOPXF010000427.1 GCA_025965295.1 Nocardioides sp. | reverse complement strand
GTCGCCGATGCCCTGGGACAGCAGCGCGCCGAACGCCGTCGCCGACTTGATCGTGCCCTGGAACGCCGGGCCGGCCTCGGTCACGCCGAGGTGGAGCGGCCAGTCGCCGGCCTCGGCGAGCAGCTCGTAGGCCCGCACCATGACGACCGGGTCGTTGTGCTTCACGGAGATCTTGAAGTCGTGGAAGTCGTGCTCCTCGAAGAGCCCCGCCTCCCAGACCGCGGACTCGACGAGAGCCTCGGGCGTCGCCTTGCCGTACTTGTCCAGGATGCGCTTGTCGAGGCTGCCGGCGTTGACGCCGATCCGGATCGAGGTGCCGCGGTCCTTGGCGGCCCGCGCGATCTCCTTGACCTGGTCGTCGAACTTGCGGATGTTGCCCGGGTTGACGCGTACGGCGGCGCAGCCGGCGTCGATCGCGGCGTAGACGTACTTGGGCTGGAAGTGGATGTCGGCGATGACCGGGATCTGCGAGTGCTGGGCGATCTCGGCGAGCGCGTCGGCATCGTCCTGGCTCGGGCAGGCGACCCGCACGATGTCGCAGCCGGTCGCGGTCAGCTCGGCGATCTGCTGGAGCGTCGCGTTGACGTCGGAGGTCAGCGTGGTCGTCATCGACTGGACCGAGACGGGCGACTCGCTCCCGACGCCCACCTTGCCGACCCGGATCTGGCGGGTGGGGCGGCGGGGGGCGAGCACGGGTGGGGGTGCCTCGGGCATGCCCAGGCTGATCGCGGTCATGTCCTCAGGCTACTTCGGTGGTCGAATAGGTCGCGCAGCGACCGTACCGAGACTAGGAGTCGATGTGGAGGGGGACGACGAGGCCCCCGACGATCAGCACAACGCCCCTCACCAGGAACGCGCTCGCCACCACGTAGGCGATGGAGAGCAGCTTGGCCACATCGACGTACCCGGGGTCGGGACGGCGGCGCAACCGCGCGAAACCGCGGCGGATCGATCAAACACTCAGGGGGCGCCACATAGGTGGTGTCACGAGTCATCGGAAGGCATCGTGTCCCATATCCGCACGCGCGAGGTTGAGTGCCACGTCGCGACCTCTGCAACGGCAAAGAACCACTTGGTTCGCTCGCCCAGACTGCTAACTCTGAGTTCATTGATCGCGTCCAATTGAATTGGAGGGTCCTCGAAACCAATCCGCAGTGACAAAGCAATGGAACTGGACAACTGGCCCATTAGGCCGGGTCGACCCGAGATACTCCTCCACCAATTCGCAAGGTGAGGCGGGGGAGGTTCGCGAGCAATAGCAGCGGCTGTCTTGAGCTCGGAATCCGGCTCCATGGATACGCCTCTTGGAAGGCGATTGAAAACGGGCGGAAAGGTCGTTGATATCCGCGAGTCGCCTTGGCCATTGATGAAGACGGCGAGACGCTCTATGTGTATCTCAACCCAACCGGCCTCACCCAAAGCACAATTGAACGAAATACTCTCACCCCGACCCACCTCATAAATCGCCCCCCACGGGTCAAGGGAGATAGTCAACGTCGCTTCGACCACACAACCATTGCGAAAGTCTATGCGCCCGGCCCGGGTAGAGAAATGGTCATCACCTTGCCACACTTGGTGTCAGAGCCCTTCTCGATGAAAGCAGTGACGTCGAAGGATCGGCCTCCACTGATGTTGATATCCAGTTTCCCATGCAGGGTCGAAGTTCTCGCTCCTCCTGCGGCACTGGCATTCCAGACCCCCAGGTCCGTCGTGCCAGAGTAGTCTGACCGAAAGACGTGTAAAGTTCCAAATCCGCCATTACCCAACCATTTGGCCAACCCAGTGCCAACTACCTTGAAGTCAGCACCGTTGATTCCCTGATTCAAGACTTGAGGGTAGTATGTGTACGAGACAGCGCTCAGTTCTACTGTGCTACCGCACAATGGCGCAGAACCGCCCCCGTCGGGCGGTAGTACAACATGCTGCCCCGCCCGGATCGGGTCGGACATGGGCGCCGCGGCCGCAGCACTTCCAGTCACGCACGAAAACGCGACTAATCCCGTCAAGAACAGACGTCCGACTAGTGAGATTTTGTTCATGAAATTCTCCCCGAGTGATGATCCCACTTGCGGATCGACTGACCTGGTGCCAGCGCCCGCAGTGCTCCTACATAGGGATACTCCCTTCGGGCAGTCCGCGCAACAGCCAGCTAGGCCCTTTCCCCAAACTCCGTAATGGCCCGAAGAGGCCATTGACGTGCTCACCTGTTTGGGAGGACGGCTGTACTGACCTGGCCCGTTCGCCCAATCAGAATCGCCTTGGGATCGGCACGAACAGGTCCCCGACAATCAGCACCACGCCCATCACCAAGAACGCGCTCGCCACGACATAGGCGATGGGGAGCAGCTTGGCCACGTCGACGTACCCGGGGTCGGGGCGGCGGCGCAGCCGGGCGACACCGCGGCGGATGGCCTCGAAGAGCGCACCTGCGATGTGACCCCCGTCGAGCGGCAGCAGCGGCACGAAGTTGAACATGCCGATGAAGAAGTTGAAGCCCGCGATCAGGGCGAGCAGGAAGACCGCCTTCTCGGTGACCGGGAAGCCCTCCCGGGCGACGGTCTCGCCGGCCATCCGGCCGCCGCCGACGATGCTGACCGGACTGTCGATGGCGCGCTCCTTGACGCCCACGATCGCCTCCGCGACCCCCCAGACCTTCACCGGCAGGGTGCCGAGGGCCTTGACCGTGTCGACGGTCATCGTGCCCATCTGGTCGAGGGTGTAGATCGGGCCGCCGGTCGTGACGACCTCGTGCGAGTTGGGCGTGACCCCCAGGAAGCCGACCTGGTGGAGCGTCTGGTCGGTCATGGACGCGGGCCTGGCCTCGACGGTGGTGCTGGTGGTGCCGGTCAGCTGCCGGCCGCCGCGCTCGTAGCCGATGACGGCCGTGCCGTCCTCGTTGCCCTGGATCAGCTTGCGCAGCTGCTCCCAGTCGGTGATCGGGGTGCCGTTGAAGCTGGTGACGACGTCACCGGGGCGCAGCCCGGCTTCGTACGCCGGGGCGGGCGGGTCGGTGGGCAGGCACTTGGTGCGGTCGTCGACGTACGGGATCACGCACCTGGACACGGTCTCGATGACCGGGCTGCCGGCGTCCGGCTCGTAGGTCTTGGTGCCGTAGGTCGCGAAGACGCCCCAGAAGATGAAGAACGCGATCAGGATGTTGACGGTCGGCCCGCCCGCCATCACCACGACCTTCTTCCACCACGGCATCTTGTAGAAGAGGCGGTCGGTGTCCTCGGGCCGGATCGTCTCCCACTCGGCAGCGCGGGCGTCGGAGATCAGCTGGGTGAACATCCCGGTGTTGGACTTGCGGACCTTGACGACCTGGTTGCCCTGGGCGTCGACGGTGACCTCGTCGGCGAGGTGCGCCGCGTCCGGCGGGAGCATCCCGACGATCTTGACGTAGCCGCCGAGCGGGATCGCCTTGACGCCGTACTCGGTCTCGCCGACCCGCTTGCTCCACACCGTGGGACCGAAGCCGATGAAGTACTGGGTGACCTTCCCGCCGAACTTCTTGGCCGGGATCATGTGGCCGAGCTCGTGCAGGCCGATCGACGCGAGGATCGCGACGAAGAAGATCAGCACGCCGAGCGTGTAGTAGACGGCGGTCATGGGGTCCCTTCGATCCGGGCCGTGGCAGCGGTGCGCGCCCACGCGTCGACGGCGAGCACGTCGTCGACGGTGAGCTGCTCCTTCGAGGGTACGTCGTGCTCCCCCAGGACCGCCGCCACCGTGTCGACGATGTCGTTGAAGGCGAGCCGGCCGGTGCGGAAGGCGTCGACCGCGACCTCGTTGGCGGCGTTGTAGACGGCCGGCGCGGTGCTCCCCGCCTGCCCCGCGCTGCGGGCCAGGGCCACGGCGGGGAACGCCTCGTCGTCGAGCGGGAAGAACTCCCAGGTCTGGGGCGTCGTCCAGTCGACCGGCGGGGCCGCGTCGGGCACCCGGTCGGGCCAGTTCAGGCCGAGCGCGATCGGGATCAGCATGGTCGGCGGGCTGGCCTGGACGAGCGTGGAGCCGTCGTGGAACTCGACCATCGAGTGCACGACGCTGGTGGGGTGGACGACGACCTCGATCCGGTCGAACGGGATCCCGAAGAGCAGGTGCGCCTCGATCACCTCGAGCCCCTTGTTGACCAGCGTCGCCGAGTTGATCGTGATCACCGGCCCCATGTCCCAGGTCGGGTGGTTCATCGCCTGCTCCGGTGTGACCCCGGCCAGCTCCCCGCGGGTGCGGCCGCGGAACGGCCCGCCGCTCGCGGTCAGCACGAGGCGTCGGACCTCGTCGGCGCGGCCACCGCGCAGGCACTGCGCCAGGGCGGAGTGCTCGGAGTCGACCGGCACGATCTGTCCGGGCTCGGCCCGCTCGAGGACCAGCGGGCCGCCCATGATCAGCGACTCCTTGTTGGCCAGGGCGAGCGTGGTGCCGGCATCGAGCGCGGCCAGCGTGGGCCGGAGCCCGACGGCGCCGGTGATGCCGTTGAGCACCACGTCGGCCGGCCGCCCGGCGGCCTCGACCGAGGCGTCCTCGCCGAGGCCCGAGTAGAAGTCGCCGTACGCCGGCGCGAACTCGGCGACCTGCCGCTCGAACAGCTCGGGGTTCGAGCCGCCCGCGGTCAGTGCCACCACCCGGAACAGGTCCGGGTTCGCACGCACCAGGTCGAGGGCCTGGGTGCCGATCGACCCGGTCGAGCCGAGGATCACGACGTCTCTCACGGCACCAGTCTCCCGCACCCCTCGAGGTCGAACCTCATCCCCCTGACCGATGCAGCCTCCGGCGGCCCCTCCCTCCCCCAGGAGCGCCGCCTCGTCACCGAGATCCCCGGGCCCGAGTCGCTGCTCCGCCTGGACCGCAAGAAGGCCCACGTCGCCGACGGCGTCGGCACCACCCTGCCGGTCTTCGTGCTCGCCGCCGGTGGCGGCGTGATCGTCGACGTCGACGGCAACTCGCTGATCGACCTGGGCTCCGGCATCGCGGTCGTGTCGGTCGGCAACGCCGCCGAGTCCGTGGTGTCGCGAGTGCAGGAGCAGGTGGCCGCGTTCACGCACACCTGCTTCATGGTCACGCCGTACGACGGCTACGTCGACGTGTGCGAGGCCCTCGCCGAGCTGACCCCCGGCGACCACGCCAAGAAGTCCGCGCTCTTCAACTCCGGCGCCGAGGCTGTCGAGAACGCCGTGAAGATCGCCCGGGTCGCGACCGGGCGCGACGCGGTCGTGGTCTTCGACCACGCCTACCACGGGCGCACCAACCTCACGATGGCCATGACGGCCAAGAACATGCCCTACAAGAACGGCTTCGGGCCGTTCGCCGGCGAGGTCTACCGGGCACCGATGTCCTACCCGTTCCGCGACGGGCTCTCGGGCGTCGAGGCCGCGGCGCGCGCGATCGACGTGATCGAGAAGCAGGTCGGCGCCGCCAACCTCGCCTGCGTGGTCATCGAGCCGATCCAGGGCGAGGGCGGCTTCGTGGTCCCGGCCCCCGGCTTCCTGCCCGCGCTCGCGGTCTGGTGCGCGGCGAACGGCGTGGTCTACGTCGCGGACGAGATCCAGTCCGGCTTCTGCCGGACCGGCGACTGGTTCGCCTCCGACGACGAGGGCGTCGTGCCCGACCTGGTCACCACGGCCAAGGGCATCGCCGGCGGCGTGCCCCTGGCCGGGGTCACCGGCCGGGCCGAGCTGATGGACGCGGTGCACGTCGGCGGGCTCGGCGGGACGTACGGCGGCAACCCGGTGGCCTGCGCGGCCGCCCTCGGCGCGATCGAGGAGATGCGCACCCACGACCTGCCCGCCCGCGCCCGGGAGATCGGGGCGATCATGGCGTCGCGGCTGACGAGCCTGCAGGAGGAGTACGCCGTGATCGGCGACCTCCGCGGCCGCGGCGCGATGATGGCGATCGAGCTCTGCGTCCCGCGCACCACCGATCCCGACCCCGTCCGCGCGGCCGCGGTGTCGGCGTACTGCCACCAGCACGGGGTCGTCACCCTGACCTGCGGCACCTGGGGCAACGTCTTCCGTTTCCTGCCGCCGCTGTCGATCTCCGACGAGCTGCTGCACGAGGCGTTCGACGTGGTCGGGGAGGCGTTCGCCGCCACCCGGTGACCCACCGCAACATTCTCGGCAAGCCATGCGTCCAAGACCCGTGACGGGGATGAGGCTCGCGCTCGCGGCGCTGGGGACGACGGGACTGCTGTCGCTGCCCGCCGTCGCGCCCGCGTCCGGCGCCGAGGGCGCTCCCCCGCACCACCGCACCCCGTGCTCGCGCGGCCTGGTCGCGCTGACCTTCGACGACGGCCCGTCGGCGACCGTGACGCCGCGGCTGGTGCGGGTGCTGGAGCGGCTCGACGTCCCGGCGACCTTCTTCATGGTCGGCTCCCGGATCGCGTCGGCACCCGACGCCGCCCGGCTCGTGGCGCGCTCCGGCTTCGCCATCGGCAACCACACCTGGGCGCACACCGACCTGACCATCCAGACGCCGGCCGAGATGCGCGCCGCGCTGGGCGACACGGAGCGGGAGCTGCTCCGGATCGGCATCACGCCGACCCACCTGGTGCGACCGCCGTACGGCGCCGTCGACGCGGGCGTACGCCGGGTGCTCGGCGACGACGGGTATGTCCCGGTGCTGTGGACCGTCGACTCGCGCGACTGGGTGCCCGGACGCAAGCCGCGCGCGATCGTCGCGACGGTGCTCGGCGAGGTGCGACCGCACCCCACCGACCCGGCCGCCAACATCGTGCTCCAGCACGACGGGGTGACCAACTCCCCCGCGACCGTGCGGGCACTGCCGGAGGAGGTGGCTCGGCTGCGTCGGCTGGGCTACTGCTTCGCGGCCCTCGACACGCTCGGCCACCCGGCACCGCCGGTGCCCGTCGCGTCGGTGACCGCGACCCGGACCGTCCTCGAGGGGCACCCGGCCCGGGTCACCGTGCGCCTGGACCGGCCGACCTCGCGCCCGACGAGCGTCGTGGTGTGGACCCAGGACGTCGCGACCACCCGCGGCGACCACGGCTGGTCGCGCCGGCTGGTGCGCTTCGGGGTCGGCGAGACGCTCGCCCGGCTGACGCTGCCGGTCCCGCGCGACGGGCTGGACGAGGATCGCGAGAAGGTCGCGCTCGGGCTCGATGCCGATCACGGGATCCGACCCTCCGACCACCAGGCACTGGTCACGATCGTCGACCGCGACGGGCCGCCCGCGGTCGCGGTGAGGGGCGGGTCCGTCGACGAGTCCGCCACGGACGACGTGGGGGCGCCGGTCGCCGTCCGGCTCTCCCACCCGAGCGGGCGCGAGGTCCGGGTGCGCGTGCGCACCCGTGACGGGTCGGCCGGGGCCGGCGACGTCCGGGCCTTCGACGGGTGGGTGGTCGTGCCGGCCGGCGCACGCAGCGTCGAGGTGCCGGTGGCGGTGCTGCCGGGACCCGTCGACGAGCGCACCGAGACCTTCCGGGTCCAGCTGCGCGAAACCCGGCACGCGGTCCTCGGCGACGCCGAGGCGACCGTGACGGTCGGGCCCGCGACGTCACCGCCGGCACGCGCCCGGCTGGTGCCGCCGCGGGTGAGCTGGTCCTGAGCGAGGGGTCGCGCAGAGCGCTCCCTGACTCAGGCCCGGCCGGATCCGCGCGTCAGGTTCACCCCGGCACGACGGCGCAGGAGTGCTCGCTCGCTCTCGTTCCTGGTGCGTGTGGCGGCCTCGGTGAACGCCGCGCCGGCCTGCGCGTGCTGCCCGGCCCGTTCGAGCAGGTCGCCGCGCACGCTGGGCACGAGCGGCGAGTCGCCGAGCTCGGCTGCGTCCAGCCCCTCCAGCACGGCGAGTCCCGCGTCCGGGCCGAACGCCCTCCCGTGCGCGACCGCCCGGTTCACCTCGACGACCGGTCCCGGCGCGACGTCGGCCAGGACGTCGTACAGCGCCGCGATCCGCCGCCAGTCCGTGTCCTCGGCTCGCGCCGCCCGGGCGTGCTGGGCGGCGATAGAGGCCTGCAGGAAGTACGTCGAGACCGGCACCCCGCGCGCGGCGAGCACCTCCGCCTGCTGCAGGGCGGCGAGCCCACGCCGGACCAGCAGCTGGTCCCACCGCGTCCGGTCCTGCGCCTCCAGCAGCACCGGCGTGCCGTCGTCGTCGAGCCGGGCACTCATCCGTGAGCCCTGGATCTCGAGCAGCGCCTGCAGTGCCAGCACCTCGGGCTCGTCGGGCGCGAGTGCGGCCAGCATGCGCGCCAGCCTCATCGCCTCGCTGGCCAGGTCGGGGCGCATCCAGTCCTCGCCCGCGGTGGCGGTGTAGCCCTCGTTGAAGATCAGGTAGATCACGGCCATCACGTCGTCGAGACGCCTGCTTCGCTCCGGGCCCGTGGGCAGCTCGAAG
>JAOPXF010000039.1 GCA_025965295.1 Nocardioides sp. | reverse complement strand
GCGCTGACGATCCGCAAGTTCGCCACCGACCCGCTGACCGTGAACGACCTCATCAACTTCGGCTCGCTCAGCCCCACGACCGCGGCCTTCCTCGACGCCTGCGTGCGCGGCCGGCTCAACATCTTCGTGTCCGGCAGCACCGGCGCCGGGAAGACGACCACGCTCAACGTGCTCTCGTCCTACATCCCCGACGACGAGCGGATCGTCACCATCGAGGACGCCGCGGAGCTGCAGCTGCGCCAGGCCCACGTCGTACGGCTCGAGTCGCGGCCGTCCAACATCGAGGGCAAGGGCTCCGTCGACATCCGCGACCTCGTCAGGAACGCCCTCCGGATGCGCCCCGACCGGATCGTCGTCGGCGAGGTCCGTGACGCATCGGCGCTGGACATGCTGCAGGCCATGAACACCGGCCACGACGGCTCGATCTGCACGGTGCACTCGAACGGTCCCCGCGACACCCTCGCCCGGGTCGAGACGATGGTGCTGATGGCCGGGATGGACCTGCCGATGCGTGCGATCCGCGAGCAGATCGCGTCGGCGGTCGACCTGATCGTGCACCAGACCCGCTTCAAGGACGGCAGCCGCCGCGTGACGCACGTGACCGAGGTCGAGCGGATGGAGGGCGACGTGATCACGCTCCAGGACATCTTCGTCTACGACCACTCGGCGGGCTTCGACGCCGAGGGCCGCGCGCTGGGCCGCCTGCGGCCGACCGGGCTGCGCCCGAAGCTCCTCGACAAGCTGGGCCACGCCAACGTCACGATCGACCCCGACCTGTTCGCCCGGACGCCCGGTGAGGTGACCGCGTGTCCTCCTGGGTGATGTACGCCGGACTGCTGGCCATGCTGGCCGGGCTGGTCGGCCTCGCCGTGCTGCTGGTCCCCTCGCGGGACCGGACGATGACCGCGGCCGACCGCGTGACGACGTACACCGAACGACTGTCCCGCCGCCGGCCGGTGCCGCACGGCACCCGCACCGAGGCCGACCAGGCTCTCGCGTCGGCAACCGAGGCCACGGCCCAGATCCTGCACCGCAACCGGTCGATCGAGGACCGGGTCAGGCTCCGCCTGGAGGGCGCCGGCAGCGCCCTCCAGCCCGCCGAGTGGGTGCTCGTGCACACGGGGATCCTGGTGGCGGCCGGCCTCGTCGGCCTGCTCCTCGGCACCGGCAGTCCCGTGGTGGGTCTCCTCTTCGTCGCGCTCGGTGCCCTCGGGCCCTGGCTCCATCTCGGCCTACGCCGGTCCCGGCGCCGCCGGGCGTTCGACGCCTCGCTGCCGGACACCCTCCAGCTGATGGCGGGGGCACTGGCCGCCGGGCTGTCGCTCGCGCAGTCCGCGGACACCATCGTCCGGGAGGGCGTGGAGCCGATCGCCTCCGAGTTCAGGCGGGTGCTGGTCGAGGCCCGGCTCGGCGTGCCGCTCGAGGACGCCCTCGAGGGCGTGGCGCAGAGGTTCGGGAGCGGGGACTTCGCCTGGGTCGTGATGGCGATCCGGATCCAGCGACAGGTCGGGGGCAACCTCGCCGAGCTGCTCGCGTCGGTGGCGGCCACGATGCGCGAGCGGGAGTACATGCGGCGCCAGGTCGCCGCGCTCGCCGCCGAGGGCAAGCTGTCGGCCTGGGTGCTGGGGGCGCTGCCGCCGGTCTTCCTGCTCTACCTGGTGATGACGAACGGCGACTACGTCCGCCCGCTCTTCACCGAGCCGCTCGGCTGGCTGATGCTCGCCGGCGCGACCACGCTGCTGGGTGTCGGCGCGCTCTGGATGAGCCGGCTCGTGAAGGTCGAGGTGTGACGTGACCCTGCTCCTCGTGCTCGGCGTGGTCCTGCTCGTGACCGCCCTCGTGCTCCTCGGGCTCGTCCTCGGCGACTCGCCGGAGCCCACCGGCGTGACCCGCTCGCTCGCCGTCCTCCAGGCGATGACGTCGGCACCGCGAGAGCACAGCAGGGGCCAGGACCGCCCGTTCGCGGAACGGGTGCTCGTCCCGCTCCGGGCCCGCGCCCTCGCGCTGGGCCGGCGGCTGTCCGGCGGCGACTCCGCCGAGCGCATCCGCCGCAAGCTCGAGCTGGCCGGAAGCCCGGCCGGCTGGACCGTCGACCGGGTGCTCGCGGGCAAGGTCATCGGGGCCGTCGCCGGGCTCCTCGTCGGGATCCTGTTCTCGCTGATGCTGGGCCAGCCGCTCTCGGTGCGTCTGGTCGTGGTCCTCGGGGGTGCGGTGGTGGGCTTCTTCGCGCCCAGCCTGTACCTCTACCAGCTGGCCTACGACCGGGGCGAGCGGCTGCAGCGCGACCTGCCCGACGCCATCGACCTGCTCACGATCAGCGTCGAGGCCGGGCTGGGCTTCGACGCGGCGATCCAGCAGGTCGCGGTCCACACCTCGGGGCCGCTGGCCGACGAGTTCGCGCGGGCCCTGCGCGAGATGCAGATCGGGCAGGGCCGGTCAGCCGCTCTGCGCGCCCTCGCCGAGCGCACGAACGTCGCGGACGTCCGGACCTTCGTGGGGGCCATGGTCCAGGCGGACGCGTTCGGCATCCCGATCTCCCAGGTGCTGCGGGTGCAGTCGCGGGAGATCCGGGTCAAGCGCCGCCAGCGCGCCGAGCAGAAGGCCCAGCAGGTGCCGGTCAAGATGACGGTGCCGCTGATCTTCTGCATCCTGCCCTGCCTGTTCGTGGCCGTCCTCGGGCCGGCGGTCATCAGCATCATGGGGACCTTCGGATGAGCGGCGCCGCACGGCAGTACGCGCGGCTCACGGCCGCCGCCCGCGGCTTCGTGCTGATCTCCCTGGCGGCAAGCGTGCTCTGGTCCCGGGACGCACCGGCCCTGGTCGCGCTCGCCGCGGTCGGCGGCATCTGGGCGGTCGGCCAGGTCGTGGAGACGCGTGGCACCTGGTCGGTGACGGTCACCTCCGTGATCGGGGCGGCGCTGGTCGGGGCGGTCTGCGGCGGCGCCGTGCACACCTCCCCCGCGATGCTCGGCGCGCTCGCCGTCGCGCCGTTCACGGCCGGGGTGCACCGCGGGCTGCGGGCCGTGGGGCTCGCCCTCTCGGCGCAGCTCATCGCCGTCGTGGCGGTCTCGACGGTCCAGCTCGGCGGGCTGACCAGTGCCCAGGGGCTCGGCGCGTTCACCTGGAGCGTCACCGGCCTCGGCCTCGGCCTGATCGCGACGTTCCTGCACTCCGCGCTGCAGCAGGCACCCGACCCGCTGGCGCCGTACCACGACGCCCAGGCACTGATCCGCGAGCTGATCAACCTCTCGGGTGGCCTGAGCAGTGGGCTCGACCCGGTGCCGCTGGGGGCGGTCATCCTCGACAAGGTGCGCGACGAGCTCCCGGCCGAGGTCCTGGTGCTGCACGTCCCGCGCGGCGAGTCGCTCACCCCGATGATCTCGAAGACCGCGGCCGGCGACCTCGACACGACGGCCTGCGACCAGCTCGCTCTCGAGGCCTGGGCCCGGAGCCGTCCGGTGGTCACCGGTCGTGCGTTCGCGTTCCCGATCCTCACCGAGGCGGGCGTCACCGCCGTCGTCGGTGGCCTGCTGTCCGAGCGGCTGGATCCCCACCGGCTGGGCGTCGGGCAGCGCATCGAGCGGCTCACCGAACGCCTGGACGCCAGCGCCGTCCACCTGGACACCGCCCTGTTGTTCGCGGCCTTCCGCGACGCCGCCACCGCCGACGAGCGGCGCCGTCTGGCCCGCGAGATGCACGACGGCGTCGCCCAGGACATCGCGTCGCTCGGCTACCTGGTCGACGCCCTGGCGGCCCAACCGGCGTCGGGCGAGCAGGCGGAGCGCATCGCCGCGCTGCGCGACCGGATCACCGCGGTGGTCGCGGAGGTACGGCGTTCGGTGGTCACCCTCCGCACCAACGTCGGCACCAGCGAGAGCCTCGGCGCCGCGATCGGCTCGATCGCCCGCAACCTCACCGAAGTCTCGGGCGTCCCGATCCACGTGACGCTCGACGAGCGCGCGACGCGGCTGCGTCCCGAGGTCGAGGACGAGCTCTTCCGGATCGCCCAGGAGGCGATGACGAACGCGGTCCGCCATGCCCGGGCGGGCTCGATCGACGTGAACTGCCAGGTGCACGCGCCGGACGCGGTGATCACCGTGACCGACGACGGCCGCGGCCTCCAACCGGCCCGCACCGACTCGCACGGCCTGCAGATCATGCGCGAGCGGGCGGCCCTGATCGGAGCCGAGCTGACCATCACCGCCCGTCCGGTGGGCGGGACGGTGGTGACGGTGCGCGCTCCTGGTGACCCGGCTGCGGCGGCGTCGGTCCCGGCTGCGAGGGTCACCGCGTGAACGCCGAGCCGACCAGGGTCCTGCTCGTCGACGACCACGAGCTGATCCGCAACGGGCTCGCCGGGGTCTTCGACCTGGAAGACGACATGA
>JAOPXF010000034.1 GCA_025965295.1 Nocardioides sp. | reverse complement strand
CACCTGTGAAGAGCGCCGTCGAGACCTTGAGCCCGACCAGGGCCAAGCTGACCGTCGAGGTGCCCTTCGAGGAGCTCAAGCCGAGCCTCGACGCGGCGTACAAGAAGATCGCCCAGCAGATCAACGTCCCCGGCTTCCGCCGCGGCAAGGTCCCGCCGGCGGTCATCGACCGCCAGGTCGGCCGCGCGGCCGTGCTCGACGAGGCGATCAACGACGTGCTGCCCAAGAAGTACGTCGAGGCCCTCGAGGAGAACTCCCTCCAGCCGCTGACCCAGCCGGAGATCGAGGTCACGAAGTTCGAGGACAACGAGACGCTCGAGTTCACCGCCGAGATGGACATCCGTCCCGAGATCGACCTGCCGTCCTACGAGGGCATCGAGGCCGAGGTCGAGGACATCGAGATCAGCGAGGCCGACGTCGACGAGCAGGTCCAGGCGCTGCGCGAGCGCTTCGGCACCCTCAACGACGTCGAGCGCCCGGCGGCCGAGGGCGACTTCGTCGTGCTCGACCTCAAGGCCAAGAAGGACGGCGAGGTGCTCGACGGCGCCGAGGTCTCCGGCATGTCCTACCAGGTCGGCCGCGGCGGCATGCTCGAGGGACTCGACGAGGCGCTGACCGGCATGGCCGCCGGCGACGACAAGACGTTCTCCTCGCAGCTGGTCGGCGGTGACCTGGTCGGCGAGGACGTCGAGGTCGAGGTCTCCGTCAGCCAGGTCCAGGAGCAGGAGCTGCCCGAGCTCGACGACGACTTCGCCCAGCTGGCGTCCGAGTTCGACACCGCCGCCGAGCTGAGCGCCGACGTCCGTGAGCGCCTCGGCCGCGGCAAGCGCCTCGAGCAGGCGGCCGCCGCCCGCGACGCCGTCCTCGAGAAGCTGCTCGAGAAGGTCGAGATCCCGCTCCCCGAGACCATCGTCACCGACGAGCTGAACGCCCGCCGCCAGAACATCGAGCAGCAGCTCGGCTTCGCCGGCATCACGATGGACAAGTACCTCGAGGACGAGGGCCAGACGGTCGAGGAGTTCGAGGCCGACCTCGACCGCCGCGTCCGCGACGCCGTCGCCGCGCAGTTCATCCTCGACGAGGTGGCGAAGAAGGAGGAGCTCGGCGTCGACCAGAGCGAGCTCTCCCAGCACCTGGTGCGTCGCGCCCAGCAGTCCGGCCAGGACCCGCAGGAGTTCGCGAACCACATGTTCGAGCACAACCACATCCCCGACCTCGTGCAGGAGATCCTGCGCGGCAAGGCGCTGGCGAGGATCGTGGAGTCCGCGGTCGTCAAGGACGCCTCGGGCAACGTGGTCGAGCTGAAGAACCTCCGCCCGGACGGCACCATCGGCGAGCCCGAGGCCCCCGAGGCCCCCGAGGCCGACGTCGACACCGACGAGGCACCCGCCGGCTGACCCGGAAACTCATCGCTGACCCGCCCGAAAGTTTCGGGCGGGTCAGCGTTTGCCGGATAGGGTCCATCCATGACGGAACGGCCGGGCGAGTCGTCAGACAGTGCCTGGCGTCCGCCTGCCCGGACGCAGCCGGCGACGGAGTCACTCGCCGGCTACGACGAGCTCGTCGAGATCGGTCGTGGCGGCGACTCCGTCGTCTACCGGGCCCGGGACCGCGCGCTGAGCCGCGAGGTCGCGATCAAGGTGCTGCTCACGAACGACGCGGCCTCGGCGGCCCGGTTCGCCCGCGAGCTGCAGATCACGGTGGACCTGGGCCGCCAGCACCCCAACATCGTCACGGTCCTCGCGACCGGCACCACGGAGTCGGGGCGACCGGCGATCGTCATGGACTACTACGAGGCCGGCAGCCTGCACGACCGGGTCAAGGCACTCGGTCCGATGCCGGCCGACGACGTCGTCGTGGTCGGCACGATCCTGGCCGACGCGCTCTCCTTCGCCCACGACCGCGGGGTGCTGCACCGCGACGTGAAGCCGCAGAACATCCTCGTCCTCCCCACGTCGTGGGTGCTCGCCGACTTCGGCATCGCCCGGCTGGCCGACTCCGACCACACCGCGTCGGTCGAGACCTTCACCTACCGGCACGCCGCACCCCAGATCCTGGACGGCTACCCGCCCTCGCCCGCCGACGACATCTGGTCACTCGGCTCCACCCTCTACACGCTCGTCGACGGCCGCCCGCCGTTCGCGAGCGAGGACCCCGACGACGACTCGGCGCTGGCCTACCTGCGTCGCGCGCGCACGGAGCCGCACCGACCGCTGCTGGTGCCGGGGGCCGAGCGCCTGGCCCCGGTCATCGACCGCTGCCTCGCGAAGGACGTCGAGAGCCGGTGGCAGTCGGCCGCCGAGCTCCGCGACGCCCTGGCCGCGCTCCGCGTGACCGCCTGGGAACCAGGCCACGGGGGTGGCGCCCCGGCCGGCCCGGGCGTGGCCGCACCCCGACCGGTCGACCAGGTGCCGCCACCGGTGCTCGAACCGGTCGCGCTCTCGGTGCTGGCCCATGCCCCGTCGCAGGTCAGAGACGCGGAGCCGACCGGTCTGCGGCCTCACGAGGCGCCCGCGCCGGAGGGGATCCCGCTCGGCGACGGGGCCGGAGCCGCACCGCCGGCCGGTCCGGAGCCCGAGGCCGAGGCGGAGTCCGACGAGAACGGTGGCCGACGGCGGATCGTCCTGATCCTGGGCGTCACGGCGCTGGTCGTGGGGCTCACGCTGGGCATCGCGGGCGCCCTGCTGCGCAACGGCGACGACAAGGAGCCCGGCGCCGCGACACCGACGGTCCCGCAGGGCCACCCGATCCCGACCCTGAGCACCTCGCCGACCCAGTCCGGTGACCCGCAGCTCCCGCGCGGCAACCCCAAGCTCGCGTTCGACTTCCTGCGGCTCGACAGCGACGGCACCGCCCTGACCCTCAAGTGGAACGACCCCACCGACGGCAAGGGCACGTTCGCCCTCACCCGCACGACGCCCTCATGGGAGCCGGTCTGGACGTTCCGGCTGGGCGCCACGCAGGACGTGATCCCGATCGCGGTGCCCCCGGGCAGACGGACCTGTTTCGTGATGACCGTCTCGATGCCCTCGGGCGACCTGGGGCTCGGCGAGCCGGTGCGCTGCGTGCACTGAGCCGTCAGCGGCCGAGCACCCGCGGGTCGAAGGCCCACCACCAGCGCCGCCACCACGGCAGCGACGCCCGCGCCGCCCGTCGTACGACGCGCAGGTCGCTCGCGTGGCCACGGCGCGCCGGGCGCGGGTCCGGGCCGAAGGCCACCCGCTCGGCCCCCTCGGCGAGGCGCCGGGTGACGGTGATGCCGAAACTCTGGTCGGCGTGGTCACCGATCGCGGGCGCGGTGGTCGCGGGCGGGACGGACATCCCGGCCAGCCTCAGGGCGTCCAGGACCTCCGACCAGGCTCCGGTCGGGCCACGGCGCAGGTGCACGAGCGTGCGGATCCGGCGGATCGCGGCCAGCAGGAGCAGCGGCAGCACCACGACGGCCCCCAACGCCCACGGCAGCCAGCCCGACGGGGCGGACACGCGGTCCGGGGCGGGCGCCGGCTCGTCGTCCGCCGGCGCGGCGCCGCCGTTCGGCGCGGTCGTCGGTGCGGGTGTCGACTGGTCGTCGCCGACCGGCGCATGGGAGACCTTGGGCCGGTCGCGGGTGAACGTGTTGTCGCGCGGCGTCGGCGAGAACGGCACCCAGCCGAGATGGGTGAAGTAGACCTCGGGCCAGGCCATCGCGTCACGGCCGTGGATGATGCGGGGGCCGTCGGACTGGGGCTCGCCCGGCTTGAAGCCGACGACGATCCGGGTCGGGAGCCCGTTGAAGCGCGCCAGCAGCGCGAACGCGGTGGCGAACTGCTCCGAGGTCCCGATCTGGGCCCCGGGGCGTCCGGGGCCGCCGAGCAGGAAGTTGTCGATGCGCCACAGCGCGGAGCCGGAGATCGCCTTGGCGGACAGCCGGCGCCCGTTCTTGACCGCGGTCTCGATGTCGATCGCCTGCTCGTAGGCGCTGGTGGCCCGACGCGTGACGACGCGGGCGTACGTCGCGAGGGCGAAGGGCAGGTCCGGCTGCTTGAGGTAGCGCGCCGCCTCGTGCGAGGCCGGCACGGTGGCGCTGACCAGGTCGGAGGGGTCCGGCGCGTCGACGACGCCGGTGACGTCGTACGTCGTGTCCAGGGTGGCCGCGGGATCGTAGAGGGTGCCGGTCGTCGGATCGACGAGGGCATCGACCTCGCTCACCGAGACCGGGTAGCCGGGGGAGGGCAGCCACTGTCCGCCGAGGCCGTCGAACTGGACGGTGACGGTGGACGTGCGCTGCCGGTCGCCCGGTGCGACCGGAGGAGCGGCGATGCTGCCGAGCCGGGTGTAGTCGGTGGCGGCCTTCCACTGGCTGCCGTCGTAGCGGTCGAGGGTCACCAGGCGCAACGGCACCGCGTCACCCCGGACCCGGAGCAGCTCGTGGTCGGGGTTGGCAGCCCACGCACAGAGCTGGGGCAGCGGGCTGGACGCCTCGACCAGGAGCACCGGCGGGTCGACGAGGGTGCGTGGCTCGAAGGGGTGCGCAGCCGGGACCAGGGCGAGCGAGGCCAGTGCGCCGACGAGGACGGCGACCGCCGGGCCGGACACGGCGATCCGCTGCCGCTTCGGCTCGGTGTGCTCGTCGAGGAGCACCCAGCCGAGCAGGGCGAGCACCATCAGCAGGCCGGCGAGGATCCCCCAGGGGTCGCTGCGGCCGGTGGTGAGCAGGGCGCCGGCGACGTAGAGGACCACGGCACCGCCCACCGGCTCGACACGGGTGCGTCCGTCGAGTCGCAGCCCGGCGAACAGCGACACGAGGGCGGTCAGCATCAGCGGGGCCACGAGGAGGTCGGCCCGGACGGGGTAGGGGCGGGGCTCGGTGAGCAGCAGCGGGATGGCGTCCTCGAGCGTGCCGCGGAGCGAGGTCCCGGCCTGGGCGGCCATGAGGTACGCCGTCAGCGTCAGCAGCAACACCAGCACCGACGCGGTCGCCCACCGGGAGACGCCCAGCCCGATCACCAGGCGCAGGACGACCATCGGCACGACCGCGCCGACGACCAGGACCGCCACCGGCAGCCAGTGGTGCCAGGCGCCGGCCATGCCGACGCTGCCGACCGCCACGAGGGAGGCCGCCCACGCCGTGTGCCACCAGGTCGGTCCGCCCGGGGTGCTCATCGGGTCGCCGCCTCGTCCCACGAGGCCGCGAGCGACAGGGACCCCGCGCCGCGCAGGACCAGCACACCGGCCCGCTGCTCGGCGGAGACCAGGGGCACCGGGTCCACGACGGCGAGCACGCCGGTCGGGCAGGACCCGACGAGCAGCATCAGCTCCCGCTCGTCGGCCGTCGCACCGGTCACCGCGACCACGACGTCGTGGCCCTGGGGCTCGAACGGCGGCAGGCCGCGGTAGGACGTCTGGCCGACCTCGGCGAGGAACCAGTCGAGGTCCTGTGCCTCGTGGCGCGGCTGACGGGTGGGCGACCCCGGGACCACGATGTCGTCACGCCCGCTGACGGTGCGGAACCGCAGCGGGTTGCCCTGGTCGACGGTGACCCGGCACAGGGCGGCGACGAGCTCGACGGCCTCCTCGAAGGAGTCGCCCGGGCCGCCGACGTCGGAGTAGCTCATCAGGCGGTCGTCGAGGAGCACGAGGACGTGCGGCTCCGAGGGGTCGGCGTCCTCGCGGACCATCAGCGTGCCGGTGCGGGCGCTGGTCGCCCAGTGCAGGCGCCGCAGGTCGTCACCCATGGCGTACTCGTGCAGCCCGACCAGGTCGGTGCCGCCGTAGTCCATGCTGTCGCTGCCGCCGGCGGCCGCGCGTCGGTCGCCCGGCATCATCGCGGCGACCGGGACGCGGCGGGGGAGCACCCGCACCTGGCCGATCTCGCCGACCTCGATCGACGCGGTCGCCATGCCCGTGATGCCGTAGCGGCGCAGGCGCACCGGGCCGATGTCGAGCAGCCCGCGGCGCGGCGTGGGGATCGAGTAGCTCACCGAGACGGTGCGTCCGCGGACGCCCTCGGGCAGCTGGACCGGCAGGATCTTGCCGTCGACGACGTCGCTCGCGTCCACGCGCACGAAGCCGCGGCGGCGCTGGCCGGTGACGTGCAGGGTGCCGGAGCACGGGTCGTGGCGTACGACGACCGACGGCGACACCTCGCGGCGGACCGTGACGGCGCCCGAGAGCAGCACCGAGGCGACCTCGACGCCGACGACGAGCAGCAGCGCGCCCCCCAGGCCGGCCAGCACGGGGTAGTGCCAGACCAGCCCACCGGCGGCGGCCAGCGCCCCGACCAGCGCCGTCAGCCGCCCGCGGACCGTCGCCACCGACCAGACGCGGAGCACGTCAGGTACCCGTCACTGCTCGTCGGGCTGGGGCGGGTGCACCGTCTCGAGGATCTCGTGGACGACGCTGTTGGGCGTGTGCCCCGCGAGCTGCGCGTCACGGGTCAGCACGGTGCGGTGCGCGAGCACCGGCTCGGCGAGCCGCTGGACGTCGCTCGGCACGACGTAGTGCCGGCCCTGCGCCGCGGCGTACACCTGGAGGCAGCGCACCAGCGCCCGCAGGCCGCGGGTGCTCGCCCCGAGCCGGACGCGGGGGTCGTGACGGATGCCGACCCCGATCTCGCGGACGTAGCGCAGCAGCGGGTCGGCCACGTGCAGGGCCACCAGCCGCTCGCTCATCCGGGACACCTCGTCGGGACTGGTCGCGACCGGGACCTCGTCGACGTGGCCCGCGGAGCTGCCCGGCCGCAGCACGTCGATCTCGTGCTCGGCGTCGGGGTAGCCCAGGGAGGTGCGGACCAGGAACCGGTCGAGCTGGGCCTCGGGCAGCCGGTAGGTGCCGTCGAGGTCGACGGGGTTCTGGGTGGCGATGACGATGAACGGCGACGGCACGAAGTGCGCCTCCCCGTCGACGGTGACCGTGCGCTCCTCCATCACCTCGAGCAGGGAGGACTGGGTCTTGGCGGCGGCCCGGTTGATCTCGTCGGCGAGCACGACGTGCGCGAAGACCGGGCCGGGGCGGAAGCGGATCTGGCCGTCGCGGGGGTCGAAGACGGTGGTGCCGGTGACGTCACTCGGCAGCAGGTCGGGCGTGAACTGCACGCGCCGCATCTCGCCCCCCAGGGCCCGGGCGACGGCCCGGGCGAGCACGGTCTTGCCGGTGCCGGGCACGTCCTCGAGGAGCACGTGGCCCCCGGCGAACGTCGCGACGAGCACGAGGTCGATCGCGGCGCGCTTGCCGTGGACCGCGACCTCCACCGCGTCGCCGATGCGCTGGTGCAGCCGCCGGAACTCGGCGATGTCGGCCTCGGTGGGCGCGACGGGTTCGGCCAGTGCGGTCACGGGGTCTCCTCGGGGGCTGGGCTGGGTCAGGGGATCTGGCACCGGTCGCACAGGGTGCGCTGGCGGGTCTCCCAGGCGTAGGTGGCGCTGGTGATCGACTCGACCCCGTTGGAGGCCGTGAAGACGATCGAGTGGCGACGGATGCCGTTGTCCGGGGCTCGCGCGTAGCCGTTCTCGATCCGGACGGTGATCTCGTCGGCGTCGCAGGAGTACGTCGCGGTCTCGCTGCCCTTCTGGTTGCCGGTGTGGGTCCAGCTGCAGGTGCCGGTGAAGTCGGCCCAGTCAGCGGGCGCGTCGAGCGTCAGCCGGGTCGACCCGATCCCCTCCAGCGAGGTGCCCTGCCACGTGGTGGAGTCGTCGTCGACCAGCTGCTGGTTCGCCGCGGGCAGCGCCGGAGGCTCCGGCCCGTCGTACGCGAGCGTCCCGCTGACCGTCGGGCCCTGACCGTTGGCGTTGCGGGCGGTGATCGCCACCGTGACCGGCCCCGGGTTGCAGTACGTCGTCTCGCAGACGGCGGTGTAGCCGGCGGTGGTGCCCGCCGTGACGATCGTCTGGCCACCGGTGGAGTCGGTGGCGACGATCGTGTAGTCGAGGACCGGCGAGCCGTTGTCGGCGGCGGCGTCCCAGCTGAAGGTGACGGACGCGGTCGTGTCGTTGGGGTTGCCGGTGACGTGGCCGCGGATGTTGGCCACCCCGCTCGGGCGACCGGACGTGGTGACCGCGTTGGACGGCGCCGAGGTCCGGTGGGGCTCGCGGTCGCGGATGGCGGTGACGGTGAAGCGGTGCGATCCGGGCGGGACCGAGACGCTCGTCTGCCGCTCGGAGCCGGACACGGAGACCAGCGGAGGGCCGTTGGGCTCCTGCACCTGGAACGAGTCGGCGGGGTCGCCGCCGTGGTGCCAGGTGACTTGGACGCTGCCCGAGGGCAGCTCGACCGCGGTGACGCCGGTCGGCGCCTGCAGCGGCTGCGGGGCGTCGGGATCGGTCGTGGGGGTGCCGGCGCCGGGACCCTCGGGGCTGGGGGAGCCGCTGGGTGGGCTGCTGGGTGGGCCGCAGGTGGTGGATCCCTGCGAGCAGGCACCGGGACCGCCGCCACCGGGACCGCCGTCACCGGGGCCGGGGCCGGCCCCGGGGGGCGTGCCCTCACCGCCGGGGGCGACGGAGGGCGGGGTCGAGTCGTGGTGGGCGAGCGTCGTGACGGACTGCGTCGTGGGCGGCAGCGGCGGGTCGGCCGTCGTGCCCGTGGGGGTCGCCGGGATCGAGTCGTCGTAGCGCACGATCGAGGCGACGGTGCCGTCGGCGTGCACGATGGCACCGTTCGGGGCGCCCGGGACGTTGATGATCAGGTTGCCGTCGTCGACGACGAGGTCGGGGTCGCCGTTGTCGGCCACGTCGATGTCGGCGTCGGCGCGGTGCCCGTCGGGCGCGAGCCGGACCACCTTGCCATCGCCGGGGCAGGGGACGTAGACGAGACCCTGGAACACCTCGGGGCGCCCGGGCTGGCGGCAGCCGATGGCCGCGACGCCGATCTCGCGGACCATGCCCTGTCCGACGATCGCGACCATCCCGGTGGAGGGGGAGGACACGGGAACCAGGTCGGCGGGCGAGCTGGACGGGGCCTCGAGCTCGCCGGAGAGGCGGGCCGCGTCGGCCACGACGTCGTGGCCGGTGCCGACCTGGACGACGATGCCCGCGTCGGGACCGAAGACCGTCACGCCGCGCTCGTGGCCGACCAGCACCGAGTTGCCGCCGCTGTTCTCGATGGTGCGGTCGTCGACGTGCGCGAACTCCTGGCTGCCGGGTGACCACCGGAGCTCGGTGAGCAGGCCCTTCTCGTCGATGGCCCAGACCCGCCCGGTGCCGTCGATCGCGGCGTCCGCGATCCCCTCGGGTGAGGTCCAGATCTCGCCGATCGCGTCGGTCGTGACGGGGTCGATGTCGGAGATGGTGCCGCGGCTGCGGTCGATCAGGTAGACGCGGCCGTCGTGGTGGAGGACATCGGTGGCCCCACCGGTCGACACCCGCTGCTGGCCCGAGGCGAGAATGCTCGCGAGGTCGAACGACGTGAGCTCGCCGGTGGTCCGGTTGGTGACGATCAGCCGGCCGTCGTACTGGGCGATGTCGAGGGCGTCGCCGTCGTCGCCGACGTCGAGGCGGACCTCGGGGCGACCGGTGGCGGGGTTGACCTGGATCACCTCGCCGGAAGGCCCGTCGGTGATCCAGGTCAGACCGTCCGCCACGTCGACGGCGGTGCGGGTCAGGCCGCTGCCGAAGATGACGCCGGCGATGAGCGAGGCGGTCACGACGACCACGGAGAGCTCGGCGGCGCCCCTGGAGCGCTTGCGCCGGGACGTGAGGGCTTGCAGGCGGGCGGACCAGCGTCCAGCCGGCCGACGTGCGGTCCAACGGGTCTTGCTCATGACGTCTCCCGAGCGTGCATCGTCTCGTCATCGGCGCTCGTGACGAGCTGGGCGACCCAGGTGGAGCCCCCCTCGCACCACAGGCCCCGTCCGGGCCCGGTGAGAGGTTCGGTCGTCTTGCTCGGCACCGTCACACCAAAGATGTCTCCATCGTTCCACTCCGGCATCAGGATGAAACCTCGTCTTCCCAGACGCGCTGCGCTGACCAGTCCGTCGGCCCCTCCGCGCTGCCGTGCCTGGACGCTGTCGGTCGCCAGGACGGTGGCCAGCCGGGACCCCGGGACCGCCATCGCGCGGACCAGCGCGTCGCGTGCCTCGCGGACCGCGTCGTCACCCTGGGCCCTGGTGTCCCACACGTGGGCGTCGTCGACGAGGACCAGCGCCCAGGTGGGGGAGTCGGTGGGACGCTCGGTGAGCCAGCGGGCCACGCTCGCGGCCACCTCGGTGAGGTCGTCGGACCGGATGACGAGGGGCGGGTCCTCCGCGCGGGCCACGAGGGCCTCGATCCCGTCCAGCGCGGTGGTGCGCCCGGACCGGGCCCGCCCGGCGAGCACGACCGGCGCGCCCAGCAGGTCGACCTCCACCACGGCGACGGCGTCCGCGTCGACGGCCAGCGGCACCCGCGGCCCGGTGGGTGCCGGCAGCGAGGCGTGATCGAGGCGGGCGGGCATGTTCGGGACCGCCGCGGTGCCCCGGCCGGCGACCTTGGGCTCGAGGAGCTCGCCGATCGCGCGGACCCGGTCGGCCTGGACCGGGGTGCCGGCGCCACCGGTGGTGGCGACCTGGACGCTGCTGCGCCCGAGCAGGCCGGCGCCGGGAGCGCTCTCGGCGTCCAGCACGTTGGCCGGGGCGCCGAGCATCAGGTAGTCGTCCTGGGTGGTCATCCGCAGCACGATCCGGCGGCCGAACGTCGAGCCGATCGCGGTCGGCACACCGGTGCGGCCGGGAGCCGTGGCGATCACGTGGATGCCGACCCGGCGGCCGTTCTGGAGGACGTTCTGGATGTGCTCGAGGTGCTCGCGGGCGACGCCGCCGGACGACTCGAGACCGTCGACGAGCGCCGGCAGGTTGTCGATGACCACGTAGACCCGGGGCAGCACGGTGCCCATCCGGGCCAGGTCGTCGAGGTCGGAGCAGCCGTGGGCGGCCAGCGCCTGGGTGCGGTCGGCAACGGTGCGACGCAGCAGGCGGAGCAGCCGCAGGACCCGTCCCTGGTGGCTCTCGGGGACGACCGCGGCGACGGTCGGCAGCGCGGCGATCGCCGACAGGCCGCCACCCGCGTAGTCGATGCCGTAGACGTACGGCGCCGCGCCGTGCGCGCCGTACGCGTCGCCGAGCGAGGCGGCGAGCACGGTCGTGCGCAGGAGCTCGGTCTTGCCGGAGCCGGAGGCGCCGTAGACCAGCAGGTGGCCGACGCTCGCGAAGTCGACGAGGAGCTCGGGCTGCTGCTGGGCGGCGGGGTCGTCGATCCGGCCGAGGACCACCCGGCCGCTCGGCCGGCCGGCTGCGATCAGCTGGTCGGGCTCGAGGAGCAGCTCGGCGGGCAGCGGCGGGAGCCACGGCCGTGCGGGGGCGGGGGCGTCGGAGCTGGCGAAGGCGGTGCGGATCGTGGTGACGCAGCGCTCCAGGTCGGTGCGGGGGTCGAGGCGGAGCTCGTCGCCGGGACCGGTGTCGAGCACGCCGGCCGCGCTGAAGCGCTGCACGCGCACCGGTGCCTCGCCGCCGTCGAGGGACTGGCGCGCGCCGGTCCAGGCGGACTGCACGAGCTCGGCGGTGCCGTGCCCGGTGCGTCGGATCCAGGCCCGCCCGGGGGTGCGGCGCGAGATGCGGGCCGCCTCGGGGGAGTCGATGACGTCACGCGAGTCGTCCTGCGACGAGACGCGCAGGGCGATCCGGAGGTCGGTGTTGGCGCGGATCGGCCCGGTGACCACGCCGGCGGGGCGCTGGGTGGCGAGCAGCACGTGCATGCCGAGCGACCGGCCGCGCTGGGCCAGGTTGACGACGCCGTCGACGAAGTCGGGCACCTCGGCGGTCAGGGCGGCGAACTCGTCGACGCAGATGAGCAGGCTGGGCGGGGCCGCCTCGGGGTGCTCGCGCTCGAGCTGGATCAGGTCCTTGACGCCGTACTCGGCGAGCAGCAGCTCGCGGGAGGCGATCTCGGCGCCCAGCGAGGTGAGGGCCCGGGAGACCAGCGCCGGCGTGAGGTCGGTGATGTAGCCGACCGTGTGGGGGAGGTCGGCGCACTCGCGGAAGGCCGCGCCGCCCTTGTAGTCGACGAGCAGGAAGCTCATCCGCGACGGCGGGTTGTTGAGGGCCAGCGAGCAGATCAGGGACTGCAGCAGCTCGCTCTTGCCGGAGCCGGTGGTGCCGGCCACCAGGCCGTGCGGGCCGTCCTCGCGCAGGTCGATGGTGACGACGCCGTCGACGCCCAGGCCGATCTGGGCGCGGAGCCCGCTCGACTGGCTCCAGCGGCGGAGCACGGCCCTGACGTCGTCGAGGTCCTCGAAGTCGGTGCTGACCTCGGGCAGGCGCACGATCGACGGGATGGCGGTGCTCGCCGGCAGCACCGCGGCCTCGTCGACGTACCCGGTCATCGAACGAGCGCTGCGCCAGGCATGGTCGAGGGTGACGAGGTCCGGTGTCTCGATCTCGCTGATCCCGCCCCGGTCCCGGAGGCCGACCGTGCCCTTGTCGAGGTCGACCAGCAGCCCCGTCGAGGCGGGGACCTCGGTGGCGGAGCGACCCAGCCAGACCAGGTGGAGGTTGCGCTCGAGCGCGGTCGCGGCGACCGCCTCGACGGTGCGACGCGGGATGCCTGCCTGCTCGTCGACGAAGCAGATGTTGTGGCTGTGAAGGTAGTCCTCGGACAAGAGTAGCTCGAGGAGTGCGGTCTCGGCCCGCGCGACTATCGAGACCGGCGGGAGGACGACGAGCCGGGCAGT
>JAOPXF010000014.1 GCA_025965295.1 Nocardioides sp. | reverse complement strand
TCCTCGAAGAGGCCGGGCTGGTCGGCGGTCGGAGGGAACAGCGCGGCCAGGTCGCGTGCCGTGCGCCGGGTCTGGCCGAGCTGCCCGACCTGCTTCTCGAGCGAGGCCAGCTGCACGGTCAGCACGGAGTTCTGGTCGCGGGTGGACTCGACCTCGGCGCGGGTGTCGGCGAGGGTGCTGGTCTCGGGGCCGACGACTGCGGTCCAGCCCAGGCCGGCGACGACGAGGAGCGCGAGCGCGCCGACGACCCGGGTGGCCGCGGGGGTGCCCAGGTCCATCACGACACCCCCGGCCCGAGAGCCTGCGCCAGGCTGGCGTAGCGGGTGCTGAAGGCCCGCTTGGACAGACCGACCGAGCCGCTGAAGGACACCTCGGAGGAGTCCGCGGTCGTGGTGGTCGAGATGAAGGGCTCGACGAACAGGTCGGCCGCGCCGAGGCTGGTGACCAGCTGGCCGACCTCCGCCCGGCTCGTCGCGGTGCCGGACAGGGTCACGCAACCCACGACCGTCCGCGTGTTGAAGGGGTCGGGTCCGGGGCAGACCGACGCGGCCGCATCCACGGGGGCGCCCGCGACCGCGGCAGGTGCGGCGGTCACGGCGACCGCCGCGAGCTTCGCCCCGCTCGGCGTGGCCGCGCGGATCCCGGCGAGCACGGCGGAGAAGTAGATCTCGCGAGCCATCGCCGACTCGACGGTGCCCTGCTGGACGGCGACGCCGCCCACGAAGGCCCGGACCGGCGCGAGGGTCTGGGTGCGGGCGTCGAGCCGGGCGGTCTCGCCCTGCTCCACGACGACCAGCTTCTGAGCCTCCGCGACGCGGACGTGCTGGACGCCCCAGCCGGCGCCGACGAGCGCGATGAGCACGACCCCGGCGGCGACGAAGCGGTGGCGGAGCCGCCGGGCCGAGAGCCGGTCGAACGCGGACTGCGAGAGCAGGTTGACGGCGGGGAGGCCGATCCGCGGGTGCGCGGCGGTGCGGCCGATCATCGCGCGGCTCCCACGCAGAGCCCGGCGGGGACCGCGACCGAGGAGAGGTCCCCGGGCAGCCCGCGGTGGCGGCGGGGGGTGCGCACCCGGGCGAGGGCGTCGAGCCGCTCCACCGGTACCTCGAGTCGCTGGCCGAGCAGCTCGGCGAGCCCGCCGAGCCGGGCACCGGCACCGGTGAGGAGCACCCGCAACACGTCCGCGGTGGGCTCCGCTCCCTCGGCGACGGCACCGGCACGGTAGAAGTCGAGCGTCGAGACGATCTCCTCGACCAACGCGGTGGCCGCGAAGACGACGGCCTTCTGGGCGGCATGGTCGAGGCCGTCCGAACGCGGGCTGACCGCGTGCAGCTGGCTCTCGTCGAGATGGGCGTGGCCGGGCAGCCCCACGAAGACCTTGGTGCGCTCGGCCTCCTCCCAGGTCCAGTCGTAGCGCTGCTGGACGGCCTCGGTGATCGAGTCTCCACCGACCCCCGGGATCACCCGGACGTAGCGCGGCACGCCGCCGGAGTGCACGGCCACCGAGACGACGTCGGCGCCGATGTCGACGATCGCCTCGGCCTCCGCGGCGTCCGCCGAGGAAGCCAGGCCCATCGGCCTCCGAGCCCGGACCAGCGCGAACGGCAGCAGGTCGACGGCGGTGGTCCGCAGGCCCGCGCCACGGGCCGCGTCCACGAAGGAGTCGACCATGTCCCGCGCCGCGGCGACCAGGAGGATCCGGGCCACCTTGCGCGGCTCCTTGCCCTCCTCGGCCACGTCGAGCTCCTCGAGCAGGTGGTAGTCGAGGTTGGCGTCGTCCACCGCGAACGGCAGGTAGTCCTGGACCTGGTAGCGCAGCGCCTGCCGGAAGTCGTCGGGCGGCATCCAGTCGAGGTCCATCTGGCGCACCAGCACGCCGGCGTTGGCGATCGCGAGCCGGACGTTCCTCGTGCCGAACTTTCCCTGCGACCACAGGGTCTTGAGCGCGGCGGTCAGGGCCTCGCCGTCCACGACGGCACCGGCCCGCACCACACCCTGCGGGAGCGGGACCTCCGCGTGGCGCCGCAGCGTCGAACGGCGCCGGCCCGGCGTGAACTCGGCCGCGCGGACGCCGGAGCTGCCGATGTCCAGACCGACCAGAGTGCGTGGCATCGAGTCCTCAGCTGAAGGGATGAACAGGGATTCCGTCAGCAGGTCATCGGCATCCCAGGCGCCCGACTTGAGGGTCCGCCCACAATTCCCGGGACCGGCCTCGACCACCTCGGGCACATCCGCGCCGATCGGGCTCCCGATGGCCTCGATCCCGGCTCCGACGTGGTAGACAACGCTCTTCAGCCACTGTTGACCGGGAGGCGGGAGACGTGAACCTGCAGATCGCGCCGTACCTGCACGCCGTCGTGGTCAACAAGGGCTCCGACCTGCACATCAAGGTCGGCAGCCCGCCCAAGATCCGCATCTCCGGGTCGCTCGTGCCGCTCCAGGTCGACCCGCTCACCGCCGAGTCCGCCGAGGCGCTGATCCGCGAGACGATGCCGGCGGACGTCGCGGCCGGTTTCGCCGCCACCAACGAGGCCGACTACGCCCTGTCGGTCCCGGGGATCGGCCGGTTCCGCGTGAACGCGTTCCGTTCCCGGGGCTCGGCCGGCTGCGTGCTGCGCCTGGTGGGCGACGCACCCACGCCGCTCGCCGACCTCGGGCTCCCGGACGTCATCCGGCGTCTGGCCCTGGAGCCACGCGGACTGGTGCTGGTGACCGGTCCGACCGGGTCCGGCAAGACCACCACGCTCGCGGCAATGGTGGACGCGGTGAACGAGTCCCGCGCGGTGCACATCCTCACCATCGAGGACCCGATCGAGGTCGTGCACACCGACAAGCTGGCCAGCGTCAACCAGCGCGAGCTCGGCACGGACACGGCCGACTGGGCGGTCGCCCTGCGGGCCGCGATGCGCCAGGACCCGGACGTGATCCTGATCGGCGAGATGCGCGACTCCGAGACCGTCAAGGCCGGGCTCTCCGCGGCGGAGACCGGACACTTCGTGATGTCGACGCTGCACACCACCGACGCCACCGAGACGGTCAACCGGATCATCGACTTCTTCCCGCCGCACGAGCAGAAGCAGGTCCGCCTCGGGCTGGCCACCTCGCTGCGCGGCATCATCTGCCAGCGGCTGGTGCCCCGTGCCGACGGCGTCGGGCGGGCGGTCGCGATGGAGATCGCCGTCAACAGTCCGCGCCTGGCGGAGGCGGTCGCAGACCCCGACAAGACCGACTCGATCCCCGACATCATCGCGTCCGGTGGCTACTCCGGCATGCAGACCTTCGACCAGCACCTGGTCCAGCTGGTGCTCGACGGCACCGTCTCGATCGACTCCGCCAAGCTGGTCAGCTCGAACAGTCACGACTTCACTGTCATGCTCAAGCGTGCGGGCATCGACCCCGCGCTGGTCGACCAGACGTGAATGAGGGAGGACCGATGAGCCCACGCGTCCCGTCCGGGGACTCCCGTCGCCGGTCGGTCGTCTCGACCGTGCCGTCCGAGGAGCTCGCGACGCTCGACCTCGACGGCCTGCGCGACTACCGGCACCGGCTCGAGGCCGAGGAGGACCGGGTCTCCTACTGGCGGCGGCTCGCGCACGCACGCATCGACGTCCTGGAGGCCGAGGCGGTCACCGGTGCCGTCCTGAGCACGGCCGACCTGGTCCGGGTGCTCGGCGACACCGGGTCCGGCCACAGCCGTCGCGCGCTGGTGCGGGTGAAGGCCGCCGAGCCGCTGCCCGACCTGCCGGTGCTCGAGGAGATGTGGGGCAACGAGGTCGACCCCCACAACCCCGAGGAGGTCGCCGAGGCCCTCGCCCGCCTGCGCTCGGCCGAGGCCCAGCTGACGGCGTACCGCCGCGCCCTGCACCAGCGGCTCGACGAGGCGACCCGGGAGCTC
>JAOPXF010000507.1 GCA_025965295.1 Nocardioides sp. | reverse complement strand
GTCGACGGCGGTGCCGGCCAGGTGGGCCTCGAGGCTCGCGTTGCCCGCCTTCAGCGCCAGCGCGGTCATCGACGCCGCGTCGTGGGCGGCGAGCGCGTCGACGGCGTCCTCGCCCTCGTGGTGGGCGACCGCGTGCCGGCGCAGGGTGCCGGCGATCGCCGCCGGGTGGGCCTCGCTGATCCGGTCGAAGGTCACCATCTCGGGCAGGGCCACGTGCTCGGGCAGCGGCGCCGACTCGAGCTCGACGAGCTGGCTGTAGGCACCGGGCGAGCGTCGTACGGTCTGGGCCGCGTTGTTGATCAGGATGTCGAGCGGCCCGGCGGCGGCGACCTCGTCGGCCAGCGAGACGACCTGGGTCGGGTCGCGCAGGTCGATGCCGACGATCTTGAGCCGGTGGATCCAGTCGGCGCTGTCCTCGAGGGCGGCGAAGCGGCGTACGGCGTCCTTGGGGAACCGGGTCGTGATCGTGGTGTGCGCCCCGTCGCGGAGCAGCCGCAGCGCGATGTACATGCCGATCTTGGCGCGGCCACCGGTGAGCAGCGCGCGGCGCCCGGTGAGGTCGGTGCGCTGGTCGCGCTTCGCGTGCGAGAGCGCGGCGCAGGTCGGGCACAGCCAGTGGTAGAACGCGTCGACGAGCGTGTAGTCGTTCTTGCAGATGTAGCAGCCGCGCGGGTTGATCAGCTCGCCCGCGAACGCGCCCTGGGCCGAGGAGACCAGCGGGATGCCCTGCGTCTCGTCGTCGATCCGCATCGGCGACCCGGTCGCGGTCCGCTCGGTGACGGCCCGGTCGGCGGCCAGCTCGGCCTCGCGCTTGCGGGTGCGGCGCTCGCGCTTGAGCGCCTTGTACATGTGCGAGGCGGCGTGCTTGATCGTCCGGATGTCCGGGTGGTCCTCGGGCAGGTGGTGCAGCTGCTGCAGCACCCGGACCGCGACCGCCAGCTCCTCTGGGTCGACGCCGGCCACCTGGGCGAGAGCAGGGTCGAGGGGGTCGTCGTACGAAGTCACCGCCCGAGCCTAGGCGCGCCGCGGGCCTCAGGCCGCTTCGGCGGCGGGCCGGGTGATCCGGTAGCGCACGAAGGAGGGTACGGCGAGCGCCGCGACGACCGTGCCGATCACCACCAGCACACCACCGCCCGCGGCGGCCGCCGCCGTGCCGACCGCGGCCGCGCTCGCGCCATGGACCACGTCGGCGATCCGGGGTCCGCCGGCGACGACCACGATGAAGACGCCCTGGAGCCGGCCGCGCACCGAGTCGGTGGCGGCGGTCATCAGCATGCTGTTGCGGAAGGCCGACGACGCCATGTCGGCGGCGCCACCGAGCACCAGCATCAGCACCGCGGTGATGAGCATCGGGCCACGCCAGTGGTCCGCGAGCCCGACCGCGACGCCGAAGCCCACCATCGAGGCGCCCCACAGCAGGATGCACACGATCACCGCGCGGCCCTGGCGGTCGACGCCGGAGACCCAGCCCGAGAAGATGCCGCCGAGCACCGCACCGGCGGGGATCGCGGCGAACAGCAGCGCGAACGCCAGGCCGCCGCCCGACGGGCCGCCGAACCCCTCGTGCGCGATCTCGGGGAACAGCGCCCGGGGCATGCCGAACACCATCGCGATCAGGTCGACGACGAAGGACATCAGCAGCACCGGGTGCCCGCGCAGGTAGGACAGCCCCTCGACGACCGAGCGCAGCCCGGGGGTGCCGGTCGTGGCGTCGTCGGCGCGCAGCCGGGGCAGCCGGACCACGGCGGACAGGGTCGCGAAGAGCGTGAGGGTGTCGACGAGGTAGAGCCAGGAGAAGCCGATCACCGGGATCAGCACCCCGCCCACGAGCGGGCCGGCGATGGCGCCCGCCTGCATCACCGTGATGTTGAGCGAGACCGCCGCGGGCAGCAGGCGCGGCTCGACGATCTTGGGCAGGATCGCGCTGCGGGTCGGCTGGTTGACGCCGAAGAACGCCTGCTGCACCGAGAACAGGCACAGCAGCAGCCACACGTTGCCGACGCCGAGCGCCGCCTGGACCCAGAACGCCGCGCTGGTGGCGATCAGCCCCGACGTCGTGATGACGAGGATCGTGCGCCGGTCGAACGCGTCGGCGAGGGCGCCGCCGTACAGTCCGAACACGATGAGCGGGACCAGGCCGAAGAGCCCCGTCAGGCCGACGTACGCCGACGACCCGGTCTCCGCGTAGATCTGTGCCGGGACCGCGACCACGGTGAGCTGGGCCCCGATGACCGTGACGATGTTGGCCAGCCAGAGCCGGCGGAAGTGGTCGTTGCGCAGCGGTCGCGTGTCGGCCACGAGCCCCCTGATGCGCTGCACGAGTCGAGAACCTACGCCGGGCCGCGTCTGTTCCACCCATCGCGGGGCACCTGATCGACCGGGCCGCGCCGAATGGTCACGAACCGCAGGTTCCGGTCCGGGAAAGTTGCGGTTGGGGACCAAACCCCGGGGTCCCGGACGTCTGACAGCGGCCGGCAGACCCGACCCGCCCACGTCACACTGCGCTAACGAAGGGGCCTCCGCGATTGCCATGGTGCGGACACATACGGTGTCCTGTGCACCGGACACGGGGAGGTTTTCGTTGACGACGGCCGAGATCGGCTTGGACATCGGTGAGCTGAGCCGGCCCGGCGGGGTCGGCATCCGTTGCCAGGGCGTGGTGCACCTCTACCGCACCTTCGAGGGGCACGACGTCGTGGCCCTCCAGGGCGTCGATCTCACCATCGCGCCCGGTGAGCGGGTCGCGTTCCTCGGCCCCAGCGGCTCCGGGAAGTCCACGCTGCTCACCCTCCTCGGCGGTATCCAGAAGCCCAGCGCCGGCCGGATCTTCCTCGGCGACGAGGAGATCTCGCGGATGGGGGAGCGCTACCTGGCCCGGATCCGCTCGCGCCGGGTCAGCACCATGCTCCAGGGCTCGACCCGCAACCTGCTGCCCTACGCCACCGCCCGCCAGAACATCGCCTTCGCCCGGCTGGCGATGAGCGGCTCCGAGCGGCGGGCCGCCGTCCCCGACGTCGACCTGCTCCGGCGGGTCGGGCTGCACGAGCAGCTCGACCAGGTCGTCTCGACGATGTCCGGCGGTCAGCGGCAGCGCCTCGCGCTGGCGTGCGCCGTCTCCACGTCCCCGCAGCTGCTGCTCGCGGACGAGCCGACCAGCCAGCTGTCCCACGAGGACCGCGACCACGTCATCGAGCTGATCCACGAGCTCGGCGACGAGCTCGGCACCACGATCGTCGTCGTCACCCACCAGCCCGAGGTCGCCGCGACGTTCCCCCGCACGGTCACGATGAAGGGCGGCCGGGTGGGCGCGGAGGGCCGCGACGGCGCGGAGTACGTCGTCATCGGGGCCGAGGGCGTGGTCCACCTACCGACCCACCTCCTCGACCCGTGGCCGCAGGGCACGCTGGTCCGGATCGAGCCCGAGGACAGCTCACGGCTGGTCGTCTCCAAGCC
>JAOPXF010000491.1 GCA_025965295.1 Nocardioides sp. | reverse complement strand
CCTGGGTCTGAATCGCCGAGTAGTGCACGAAGACGTCGTCGCCGCCGTCCTCCTGCGCAATGAAGCCGAAACCCTTCTCGGCGTTGAACCACTTCACGGTGCCTTGAGCCATTGCTCGTTACTCCTGTTTATCGGGCGAAAGACCGTCACTTCGACGATCCCGCATCAGATGCGGTGACACGTCGCTCCGACCCAAGAGTCACACCCATGAGAAGAAACGCCGTTGGATCACAAACTCCGCGGGCGTCAGACCTGCTGGAACTTGCACCTGTTGCTGTGACGACACTACCAAGCCCACGGCCCGACGGACATTCCCGGCCAGGATTTCTCATCCTCAGGCGTGAACGTTGTGCGTCGGGCGCGTGTCCGGGCGCGAAACCGGCGCCGGCGACCCCGCCCGGGCCCGCGCGGGGCACGCCCCGGCGGACTCAGCCGCGCAGCGCCATCACGGTCAGCGCGACCTGGATCTCGGCCAGGTCCCGCGGGTCCCGCAGGTCGCGCCCGAGCTCCTGCTCGATCCGGCGCAGGCGGTAGCCGAGGCTGTTCTTGTGCAGGTGCATGTGCCGTGCCGTCTCGGACGCGTTCATGTTCTGCCGCAGGTAGACCCCGAGGGTCTCGAGGAGCTCCTGCTGTCCGGACAGCGGCTCCAGCACCTGGGCCGCGCGGGGTGCCAGCTGCTCGATGCCGAACTGCAGAACCATCCAGTCGACCAGGGCGAGCGAGGCCTGGTCCACCGTCGTGCCCGGGCCCGTACGACGCGCGTGGACGCAGGCGATCTCGGCCTCACGCCGCGAGCGGGACAGCCCGGCGACGCCGCCCGTGGGCTGACCGACCCCCACGGCGAGCTGGCCGGCCCGCCCGCCCCACAGCTGGTCGAGCGGACAGCCCCCGGGCACGATCGTGACCAACCGGTCGCCGATCACGGCCGCGGGAGAGGTCACGGACTGGCGGGCCAGGGTGGCCTCCACCTCGCCCGCGATCTCCTCGACCAGGGCGCCATCGACGAAGTCGGAGGCCACGACGACTCGCAGGCGGGGGTCGTCGACGTCGACGCCCAGGCTCCGGCCGCGCGCGACCAGCGAGCGCTCGGCCGGCGCGGGTTCCGCACCAGGGGCGCGTGGCTCGTCTGCCGCCGGCTGGAAGATCGCCAGCAGCAGCTCGCGGCGGCCCTGGCGCAGCGCGTCGAGCTCGTGGTGACGGATCCGGTGCAGCGCCGTCAGCAGCGCGGTGGCGTCGCGCAGGCCACGCTCCACCACGGTCGAGGTCAACGACGCGTGGTTCGTCGTCACGACCACCCAGCGCACGGGGAACCCGTCCATCAGGATGCGCGCCGCCTGGAGGTTGCGATCCACGACGAGATGCGTCTCCTCGGCGCCCGGGGCCAGCCTCTGGAGCCGTCGCCAGTGCTCGGCGGCGTCGGGCGGGCTGCTCGACGAGATGACGTTGCCCGCCGGGTCGAACAGCGAGACGGGGGCACGCACCACGTGGGCAAGGCGCCTGACCAGGGCCGCCTCGGGGTCCGGCTCGGCCACCGCCTCGACGAGTCTGTCGCGTACGGCGATCGTGCGGCGCAGCGCGTTCATGTCCTGGCTCAGCAGCTGGCCGTCGACGAACCGGACGATGTCGCGGAACGTCGTGGACTCCGGGACCTCGAAGACCGTGAAGTCGTGCTTGCGCGCCTCGTCCAGGAGCGCGGCGGGCAGGTCGTCGAAGACCACGCCGACGCCGAAGCCCAGCGCGGCGACCCCTCCGCTCGCCAGGTCCGCGATCAGGCGTCGCTGTTCCGCCGGACGCCGCCACAGCCGGATCCCGGTCGTCAGCACGATCCAGCCGGGGGGGACCCAGCGCAGGGGCTCCTCGACCTCGAGCACGTGGGCCCCACCGATGCTCGCCTGCAGCTGGTCGCCGTGGCCGGAGGTCACCGTGAGGGCGAACTCCTGGTGGTCCAGCAGGTCCTGGAGCTTCATGGGCGACCCCGAGGAGCCCGCACCGGACCCCCGTCAGGTCTCTCCCGCATCGCCCAGCACCTCGCTCTCCTCACGGTGCCCACCACCAGGCGGTGCCCGGGTGAGAGCCTACGGGGTCGACCGGGTGCGTCCGGCCGGAGCGGAAACCGCTGTCCGCACCTCAACGGGGGCGAGGTGCGGACAGCGGGTGGATCGGGATCGCTCAGTGGTCGCCGCGAGCGACCCACTCGACGATGAAGTCGTCGAGCGACCCGGTGTGGAACTCGGCCCGCGTGAACAGCTTCCAGTCCAGGATCGAGCGCTGGAGCTCCAGCGTCGTGTGCACCCCGGTGACCTCGAACTCAGCGAGCGCGCGCCGGGCCCGGGCGAGGGCCTCCTCACGGGTGCGGCCGAGGACCAGCGCCTTGGCGATCATCGAGTCGTAGAAGGGCTGGATCGTGTCACCGCTGTCGAGACCGGTGTCCGTGCGGACCCCGGGACCACCCGGCAGCTTGAGCAGTTCGACCTGGCCCGGCGACGGGAAGAAGTTCTGCCGGGGGTTCTCGGCGTTGACCCTGAACTCGATCGCACAGCCGCGGAACGTGATGTCCTCCTGCCCGAAGGACAGGGGCTGGCCGTCGGCCACCCGGATCTGCTCGGCGATCAGGTCGATGCCGGTCACCAGCTCGCTGACCCCGTGCTCCACCTGGATGCGGGCGTTGACCTCGATGAAGTAGAAGTCGAGGGTGGCGGAGTCCACGAGGAACTCGACCGTCCCGGCACCCGTGTAGCCCACGTGGGCGGCCAGCCGGGTCGCGGCCGCCCAGAGCTGGTCGCGCACCTCCTCCGGGAGGCCGGGGGCGGGACTCTCCTCGACGAGCTTCTGCCGGCGCCGCTGCAACGAGCACTCTCGTTCGCCGAGATGCACGACGTTGCCGTGGGTGTCCGCGAGCACCTGGACCTCGACGTGGCGCGGGTCGACGATGCACTTCTCGACGAAGATCCCGCCGTCACCGAAGGCAGCCTCGGCCTCACGGGACGCAGCGACGAACGCGGCCTCCAGCGTCGCCGAGTCGTCCACGCGACGGATGCCACGCCCACCTCCGCCCGCGGCCGCCTTCAGCATCACGGGGTAGCCCACCTGCTCGGCGAACTCCGTCGCCTCGGCGGGCGTGGCCAGCCGGCCACTGCCGGGCACGGTCGGGACCGACGCCTCCTCGGCCATCTGCCGGGCCTCGACCTTGTCGCCGACCGCCGTCATCACGTCGGCGTCGGGTCCGATGAACGTGAGCCCGGCGGCAACGCAGGCCCGCGGGAGGTCGGCGTTCTCGGCCAGGAACCCGTAGCCCGGGTGCACCGCCTGGCACCCCGCCTCCAGCGCCGCCTCGATGATGGCCTCGACCCGGAGGTAGCTCGCCTTCGCGGGTGCCGGGCCGATCGCCACGGCGGCATCTGCCTCCCGGACGTGCATGGCCTGGGCATCGGCCTCCGAGTAGACCGCGACGGCCTCGATGCCGAGGTCGTGGCAGGCCCGGATGACACGGACCGCGATCTCGCCGCGGTTGGCTACCAGGACTCGCCTGATCGACGTGAGACCGGTCATCTCACGACCAGGAGGACCTGCCCGGCCGAGACCGCCCCCTCGTTCTCGACCTCGAAGGACACGATCTTCCCGGCGACACCGGCGGTGATCTCCTGGAACATCTTCATGACCTCGATCAGACCCACGACGGTGTCGGCCTGTACGTCGTCGCCCACCTGCACGAACTCGGGGGACTCGGGGTCGGGCTTGCGGTAGAAGACCCCGGGGAAGGGGGCCTGCACGCTCAGGTCGTCACTCACAGTGCTTCTCTCCTCACGACGGCCGCACCGGCGGATGCCGATGCGGCGAACTGGTTCACGAGCTGAACGATGCCCGGGCGCGCTCGAGCCGGACGGCGGCGTCGCGGCGTGCCGCGAGAGCGCCCTCGAGGCTCACCGGCACGAACCGGGTCACGTCTCCGGTCTTGCTCTGGCCGACGACGGACAGGTCGGCACTGATGATGGTGCCGATGGTGGCGTAGCCACCGCCGGTCACCGCGTCGTTCAGCAGGGCGATCGGCTCCGAGCCGCCCGGGATCTGGATCGAGCCGACGGGGTAGCCGATGTCCACGACGTTGGCGGGGTCGCTTCCGGCGCCCCTGGGCTGGGTCCGCGGGACCCATTCGACGCTGCCGCCGCGGTAGCGGTAGCCCACCCGGTTGGCGTCCGGGGTGACCGACCAGTCGGTCTCGAAGAACGCGGCCAGGCTGTCGGGCTCGACCCGGTAGCTGGCGAGTCCGACCACCACGCGCAGCTCCACGGCGCCGGACACCGCCGGCACCAGGTCGCGGTCCATCCGGCGCCCCGGCGTGCCGTCCACGCCGCTACCGACGGAGAGCAGGTCACCGGCCACCAGGGGACGCCCCTCGAACCCACCCATGCCGCACAGGGTGTACGTCGACCGGCTGCCCAGCACGGGCTTGACGTCGATGCCGCCGGCCACGGCGACGTACGCACGCGCACCCGACTTCAGGAACCCGAAGGCCAGCACGTCGCCGGCGCGGGCGGTGTGCGAGGCCCAGGCGTCGAGCGGCTCGCCGTTCAGCGTCGCGGGCATGTCGGCACCGGTCACGGCGAAGACGGTGTCCTCGGTGAACTCGACCTGGGGTCCCAGGTAGGTCGCCTCGAGGACCGCGAGTCCGTCGGGGTTGCCGACAAGGCCGTTCGCGATGCGGTAGGCGAACTTGTCCATGGCGCCCGCGGGCGGCATGCCCACGCGGTAGCCGTCGGAACGTCCCTCGTCCTGGACCGTGGTCATCAGCCCGGGCTGCTGGATCCTAAGCGCCATAGAGCAGCTCCTTCATCGACGCCACGGTCTCATCCGGGCGGGCGAACCAGTCGGCAGGGGTGAACTCGAGCTCCTCGATCCGGTAGGCGAAGGTGCCCTCCTCCACACGGGCCCGGACCTCGTCGAACTCGGGTCGCTCGATCTTGCGGTAGTTGAACAGGTCGCCCGGCCGCGGGAACGTGTAGCTGTCCCGGAAGTCGGGCAGCGTCTGGGCCGGCTGCACGATCGGCGCCGGGCACAGGCCGAACAGCTGGTAGCCACCGGCACCGTCGACGGGGTAGATGGCCGAGAAGGCGCCGCCCCACCCGAAGGCGCGCTCCGGGGTGAAGGTCCGGGGGCGCACGTACTTCGGGACCTCGATCTGGCGGTCCTCGGGCACCAGCTGGTAGCCCCAGGGGACCGTCGGCACGAAGCCGATCATCGAGATCAGGGCCGGTGCCGAGACCATCGCGTCGATGAAGTCGTCCGTGGTGGAGAAGCCGTTGAGCTCCGCACCGAACTCCAGGTCCGTGAGGTCCGGACGCTGGTGGCGGTCGCGGAAGCGCTTGACGGTCGCGGCGGTCCACTCGTCCTCGAAGAGCACCGGGATGTCGACGATCCTGGTGCTCAGGGTGATCGAGCGGAAGTCGGTGCTCTGCGCCTCGATCTCCTTGAGCTGCTCGACGAGCGCCGCCGGGTTGACCACATCGGGGTCGAGCCGCACCATGTACGACGCGTTCGACAGGCAGATCTCCCGCACGCCGGGCAGGTCGAGGTCGGCCAGGGCCCGGGTGATCACCTGGGCCTTGAGGTTCACGTCGAGGCTCATCGCCTCGTCGAGCTGGACGACGATCCACTCGTCGCCGCCGTGGCTGTAGAGGGTCCCCGCCGGGGCGGTGCTGGCACTCATGCCGTGACCGGCTGGAGGTCGGCACCGAAGTCGAGCACGGCCTGGCGGATCGCGGTGGCCACCTCGACGGCGTGGCTGCCGTCGCCGTGGACGCAGATGCTGCCGGCCTCCATGTCGACGGTGGTACCGGCCTCGGTCTCCACCTGCCCGCTCTCGAGGAACCGTCGGACCTGGCTGACGGCGAAGTCGACGTCGGTCTCGCGGATCTTGCGCTGGATGACGATCGTTCCGTTCTCGTCGTAGCTGAGGTCCGGGTAGAGGTCCGCCACCACCGTGTGGCCGAGCTGCCTCAGCTCGTCGCAGAACGCGGTGCCGGTGGCCGGGGCCGGCCAGATGATGGCGGCGTCCGGGGCGACCGCGTGCACGGCGGCAGCGCCGGCGCGACCGGCCACCTCGTCGTCGCGCAGGAAGGCGTAGAAGGCCCCGTGCGGCTTGACGTGGTTCAGCTGCATCCCCTCGGTGTCCAGGAAGGCGCGCAGCGCCCCGACCTGGTAGGTCAGGTAGGCCTCGACCTCGTCGGGGCTCAGGATGATCCTGCGCCTGCCGAAACCCTCCAGGTCGGAGTAGCCGGGGTGGGCCCCGACGGCGACGCCGTGCTCCTTGGCGAGGCGGACGGTTCGGCGCATCACGATCGGGTCACCGGCATGGAAGCCACAGGCGACGTTGGCCGAGGTGATCAGGGGGAACATGTCGCTGTCGCGACCCATCTCCCAGTTCCCGAAGCTCTCACCCATGTCGCAGTTGATGTCGATCTTTGGCATGCGAGCCACCACCCTCTCCTCGGACCGCCCGGCGCGGATACGACGACAAGACTCGCCGATAGAGGCACCACGCACAATCGGCGTTTGCACGAACACCAGCTCCTCTTCTCGGGCATGGCCCAATAGCCGCGCGCGCTCACGCCCGGGACCATGAGGGGACAGAGGCTTCGACCGGCTCGAATGAGGAGAGCATTGATGAAATTCGGATTGGCCTTCGGAATGGTCACGCCCGCGGGCGGCACCATGAGCTGGGCAGACGCTGTGGAGGACTTCATCGGCGTGGCGCCCGAGCTCGAGGAGCTCGGCTACGACTCGGTGCACGTGACCGAGCACCACTTCCAGGCCGACGGCCACAACTCGTCACCGCTGACCGTGCTGGCCGCCGTGGCCGCGGTGACCACGCGGCTCGAGCTCACCACCAACATCCTGCTGGCCTCGCTGTACAACCCCGTGAAGCTGGCCGAGGACACCGCCGTCGTCGACAACATCTCGCGGGGCCGGCTCCGGCTCGGCGTCGCCCCCGGTTACGTGACCGAGGAGTTCGCGGGCCTCATGGTCCCCTACGAGACGCGGGCCCGACGCTTCGAGGAGGTCCTCGACGTCCTCCAGGCGGCCTGGACGAACGAGACGTTCAGCTACGACGGGGAGTTCTTCACGATCCCGGAGACCCGGCTCATGCCGCGTCCCGTCCGCCAGCCCCACCCGCCGATCTGGTACGGCGTGTCCGGCAAGCTGATGCTCAAGCGGGCCGCCAAGCGCGGCTCCCTGTGGGTCGGGTCGCCGCGCCACACCATCGACGAGCTCGCCGACCACCTCGCGGCCTACCGGGCCGAGTGCGACGCCGTCGGCTTCGTGCCGGACGAGCTGCCCATCATGCGGGGCGTCTACGTCGCGGAGACCCGCGAGAAGGCCGAGGAGATCGCCGCGCCGGCCGTCACCCACCTGTTCCGCGAGCTCTACGGACGCAAGTCCGCGGAGGGCGAGCGCCGGCTCACCCGCGACGACGGCAGCGTCATCGAGGACGCCGACACCGTCAACTTCGACACGTTCAAGGACCGCTACATCATCGGCTCGCCCGAGGACGCCAAGGCCCGGATCGCGGAGCTGCGGGACCGGCTCGGGATGACCGAGCTCGTCTCCTGGACCCAGCTGCCCGGCATCACGGGCGACCAGGTCATGTCGTCGGCCCGCCTCTTCGCCGACGAGGTCATCCCCGCATTCCGGGACTGAGACACAAAAGCCGATGGGTGGTGCCGACCAGTCGGTCGGCACCACCCATCGACAAACGGCTGGGCGTCGAGGCTCAGGCCAGGCTCTTCGACTCCGCGTGGACGGCGGCGAGGTAGTCGCCGTTGCCCTCGGCGCAGGCCGCACAGATCGCCTGCTGTCCCGCCGACGGGTCGCGATCCATCTCAATCGCAGTGTAGGAGCGGTCACACACATGGCACCGAACCCGGTCCCCCCAGACGCTCGCCACCTCGTCGCGCGGGTCGAAGCGGCGCTTCACGAGGCCGTCTCCGCTCAGCTGGACCCCCACGGCGTACAGCGCGGCCGCCAGGACGAACGTGATGATCGGCGCCGTGAGGACGTACCACGCCCCGGCCGTGCCGAACTCCGTCAGCCCGATGCCGACCGCCGTGGCCACGAGGGCCGCCCAGGCTCCGGGAAGGACGGCCTTCACCCGGCCGGGCCGGAACTCGGGGCCGTACTTCTCCCCGCGGTTCATCGCGAGGTGGGTCAGCACGATCGCGACCCAGGCCACGACGGCCACGCCCTGCCAGGCCAGCGCCCGCAGCAGGTAGCTCAGCACGTCGGTCAGCATGAACAGGTAGACCAGGACGCCGGCGATGACGACCCAGGCCAGGCGGGGCCAGCGCAGCCGCAGGAACCGGAGGCCGAAGCTCTCGAGGTTCCCCGAGGCGAGGTAGTAGTTGGCGGTGTTGATGCGGGTCTGGCTGACGATGACGACCAACAACCCGACGAACCCGCTCACCTCCAGGATCGCGTCCACCAGACCCGCCTCGGTGGCGGCGAGATTGGGGTAGACGGTGTTGAGGACGAAGATCCCGATCAACCCGTTCACGAGGAACGTCGCGGCGTAGAACACGTAGCCGAACGTCACCGTGCCGTGGAAGACCGCGTCGGACGGCTTGCCGAAGCGGGCGTAGTCGACGGTGAACATCATCATGATCCAGACGCCCATGTAGATGCAGACGGCCCAGAGCCATCCGGGGACCGACGCCTCGAAGGGCGCCGGGATGCTGAGGAAGTCGTTCGAGTAGCCGTGCTTGTGCCCGGCGGCCACCACGATGAAGATCAGGCCCGCCACGTAGAACGGCAGGAGGACGCCGTTGAGCTTGTCCAGCCAGGCCTGTACGCCGCCGATCACGAGCGGCAGGGCGTAGACCACCACGAGCAGGTACCACAGCCGGATGTCGCTGGACGGTGCGAAGTACTTCTGCAGCGCGAGGGCGATGATCGACCCTTCGAACACGGCGTAGTAGATGGCCGTTGCGGCGAAGAGCAACGGAGCGATCACCGAGCCGACGTTGCCGAACACCCGTCGCGAGAGCAGGGCGACGGTCAGGCCGTTGTTGATTGCCTGGCGGGTCAGGATCATGTTGATCGTGCCGTAGATCAGGACCGTCAGCACCATGCCGACGATGGCGTTGCGCGAGCCCACCGCCTGCGCGGTGGACACGGCGACGTACAACCAGAACATGGCGCTGAAGAGGGCCCACCAGGCCATCGCCAGGCTCCAGCGGCCGGAGCGCGCGGTCTGCGGTACGACGTGCCGCGAGTAGTCCTCGGTCACGGCCTCCTTGATCACGCGCGGGTCGTCCTCGTGCGAGATCTCCAGCGGAGGCGTATCTGTCTGGGGGGCGGTCATCCCAGTTCCTTTCCATCAGTAGGTGCTGCTGCACCGCATTCTTGGATGCCCGGTCGGAGCCGAGATATGGAAGAACCGCACGGCCAGGAGCCCCGCACTATGCAATACGAACAACCAGGAGCCACTGTCGGCGAGCGCTCCTTCACCTTGCCGACACGTGGCGTGACGAGGACGTGACGAGACCGATGAACCAGCTCACCGTGAAGTGGCTCTCCGGACAGCCGGGCCTGGCGATCTCGCTGGTGGCCGGCTCCGCCGGGCTCGAGCACCCGATCGAGACCGTGCACTCGTCCGAGCAGCTGGACCCGACGCCGTGGATGCAGCCGGAGGAGCTCCTGCTCACCACGGGCATGTGGCTCACCGACGACGAGAACGTGTGCGTCGAGTACGTGGAACGCCTGGCCCGGCACGGAGCGGCGGGCATCGGCTTCGGCATCGGCATCCACCACGACCGCGTGCCGCAAGCCATGGTCGAGGCGGCCGACGCGCGCGGCCTGCCGCTTCTCGCCGTCCCGGAGCTGACACCGTTCAGCCACGTCCTCACGACGGTGTGGATGGCCAAGCTCCGGATGCTCCAGCAGGGCATGCGCGACGCGATGCAGACCGGTGAGTCCCTGCTCGTCGCGGCGGCGGAGGGCGCGGGGCACCGCACGATCGTCGAACGCCTCAGCACCGCGCTGGGTGCCGACGTCGCCTGGGTGAACCCCGACCACCGGGTCGTGACAGGCAGCTCGGCTGCCTCGCCGGACTTCCTGGAGTGGGCGCGCGAGCACGCGGCCCGAGCGCTGGCGCCCTGGCCGACGGGCACGGCCGACACGCGCGCCGAGCGGACGGTCATCCTCCCGGTGGTGTTGGCACGGCGCGCCCGGGGAGCCCTCGTGCTGCGCCGGGAGGAGCCGTTCACCGCGGCCAACCGCCATGTCCTGAAGACCGCCGTCGCCCTGTTCCGGATGAACCTGCTCAAGGAGCGCGAGGTGCTCGAGGCCAGCCTCGACGCCCGCTCCGCGCTCCTGAGCGTCGCGTTGGCCGGCAACTTCGACCTGGCGGCCCGCCTCGGCTACGACATGGGTCTCGACCTGCCGGGCTTCCCGCTGCGGGTGACCGCCGTGCACGGCCGCACGGACCTGTTCGAGGTTCTCGACGAGCTCATCCACAACCAGACACTGGGCCGTCGGCACTTCGCGGCCATGCACGGCGACCGGTCGCTGGTGCTGCTCTCGCCGCAGGACGGCTGGCCGGGCGCAGCGCTCGAGGCCTGCCTCTCGGGGCTGGGAGACCTTCATGCGGCCACCGCCGTGTCCTACCACAGCGGGACGTTCGCGGAGGCCGTCGGCCGGGCCACCGACGCGGCCATGAACTCGAGCACGAGCACGAGTGCCAGCGGGATCGTGGACCTCGACACCGACTTCGACCACCAGGCGCTACCGCTGGTTCACGACCCCTCGCACCTCGCCTGGGCGACCAACGTGCTGTCGTCGTTCCTGGAGCTGCCGGACCGCTCGCGTGAGGACTCGCTCCGCACCCTGCACTCCTGGCTCTCGAACCATGGCAACAACGAGGCCACCGCACGCGACCTGCGGGTGCACCGGAACACGTTGCGGTTCCGCATGGAACGCATCCGTGGCCTGGTCAACGGCGACCTCGACAAGCCGGACACCCGCGCCGGCCTGTGGATGGCGCTGCGGACCCTCGACATCGGGTCCGCACCCGCCGTCAGAGAGGCAGGCCCGTGAACATCAGCATCCGCGGCTCGGTGTAGTCCTCCATGGCGTAGCGGACGCCCTCGCGACCGACCCCGGACGCCTTGGTGCCGCCGTACGGCATCTGGTCGGCGCGGTACGACGGGACCTCCCCGATCAGGATGCCTCCGGTCTGGATCTCGCGGTGGGCCAGGAACGCCGTCTCGATGCTCTCGGTGTAGACACCGGCCTGCAGTCCGAAGCGCGAGTTGTTGATCCTGTCGACGGCCTCGCCGAACTCGCGGTAGGTGCTGATCGAGAGCACCGGGCCGAAGACCTCCTCGTCGGCCATCTTGGTGCCGGCCGGCACGTTCGTGAGCAGCGTCGGCTCCATCAGGGCGCCCTCGCGCCCGCCACCGAGCAGCACCTCGGCGCCGGCATCGACGGCTTCCTGGACCCACTCCTCGATCCGCACCGCGTTCCGCTCGTCGATGACCGGACCGACCTGGACCTTCTCGTCCATCGGGTCGCCCTGCCCGAGCGCGCGCAGGGCGTCGGTCAGCAGCGCCGTGAACTCCTCGGCGATGTCCTCCTGGACCAGGACCCGTTGCACGCTGACACAGACCTGACCGGCCTGGCAGGCCCCGAAGAGCGCGATCCGGTCGGCCGCGGCCTTGAGGTCGCGCCAGTCGTTGTGCACGACGACCGCAGCGTTGCCGCCGAGCTCAAGGGTGACGTGCTTGTTCCACGCCTGCCGCTTGATCGCCCAACCGACGGTCTCGGA
>JAOPXF010000466.1 GCA_025965295.1 Nocardioides sp. | reverse complement strand
CAGCTCCTCGGGCTCCATCTTGAGGCGACGTGCGGTGGCGTCGGTCATCTCGGTGACGATGAAGCCGGGGGCGATCGCGTTGGCGGTGATGCCGAACGGGCCCAGCTCGATGCCGAGCGTGCGAGTCCGCCCCTGGATGCCCAGCTTGGCCGCGGAGTGGTTGGCCTGCCCGCGGTTGCCGAGCGCGGAGACGCTGGAGAGGTTGAGGATCTTGCCGTACTTCTGCTCGACGAAGTGCTTCTGCGCGGCCTTGGTCATCAGGAACGCACCCTTGAGGTGCACACCCATGACCAGGTCCCAGTCGTCTTCGGTCATCTTGAAGAGCAGGTTGTCGCGGGTGATGCCGGCGTTGTTGACGAGGATGTGGATGCCGCCGAGCTCGTCCACGACGCGGGCGACAGCGGCGTCGACGGACTCGCCGTTGCTCACGTCGGCACCGATGCCGACGGCCTTGGCGGCTCCTTGGAGCGGCAGGCGGGCGGCGGCCTCGGCGGCGGCCGACTCGTCGAGGTCGATGATCGCGACCGAGGCGCCCTCCTCGGCGAAGCGGGTGGCGGTGCCGAACCCGATGCCGCGAGCGGCCCCGGTGACAACGGCGACGCGTCCGTCAAAACGACCCATGATGTGCTCCTCTGTCGACTCGTGCTGGACCGCCGTCACTCTAGAGCGGCGCGCAGCCGGGCGGCGTACTGCCCTCGCTCCTCGTCGTCGGCGTACTTCGTCCGCGGCCAGAAGAAGCCGCGCAGGCCGTCGCCCTTGGTGCGGGGTACGACGTGCAGGTGCAGGTGCGGCACCGACTGGCTGACGGTGTTGTTGAGCGCGACGAAGGAGCCCTGGGCGCCGAGCCCCTCGACGACGGCGGTGGCGAGCCGCTGGGCGTGAGAGAGGAAGCCGTCGCGCAGCCCCGCCGGGAGGTCCGGGAGCGTGACCACGTGCACGCGCGGCACCAGCAGGACGTGGCCCTTGAAGACCGGACGCCGGTCGAGGAACGCCACGAAGTCGGTGTCGTCGACGACGACGTCGGCGGGGGTCTCCCCCGCCACGATCGAGCAGAAGACGCAGTCGTCCACTACGCCCGCCCGGGCCGGCCCTCGAGGAGACCGAGGGCGACCATGCCCACGATGCACGCGGAGGTGAAGCTCCACGAGCCCAGGTGCAGCACCGGGTCGCCGAGCAGGAGGTTCATGCCGGCGCCGCCCGCGGCCGCGGCCACGACGCCGGCGGCGACGGTCACCACGAGGGGGTGGTCACCGGGGCCGTGGCGCAGGGTGCGGGCGAGGACACCGAGGATGACTCCGGCGACGAGGAACGCGACCATGCGCGAAGGCTAGGGCATGCGCGCGCGGGTGCGGCGGTCACTCGCAGACGCCGTCGCAGCCGGCGGGCCGGGCGAGGTAGCGGCCGTTGCCGGCGAGCGCGTCGAAGTGCTGGGTGTCCCCCAGCCCGTAGGTCCAGCGCAGCCCGTGCGCGGCCATGATCTCGACGACCCGGTGCGACCGCGAGCGCCAGGCGACCCAGGGGTGGGAGCGCGGCTGCCACCAGCGGTTGGGGACGGTGCCGCGCGCCGAGCGGTAGGGGTTCTCCCAGGTGTTGAGGTCGAGGGCGCGGCCGTAGCTGTGCGGCGAGCGGACGCCGGGGCGGTTGACGACGTCTCGGCAGTTGAAGACCGAGCTGTTGCCCGCGGCCATCGAGGCGTAGTCGTTGCCGCCGCGCAGCCGCTTCGACCAGCCGAAGCGGTCCTCGCGGTACATCGACCGGATCGGGAACCCGCGGTTGTACATCTCCGCCAGCGCGCCGGCTATCCGGCCGGCGGCGTCGACGTTCGCAACGAACTCGCCGCGGCGCCGGTAGCCCTGGTAGTCCCAGTAGTTGATGCGCACGTAGCGCAGCGACGCGCGGCCGACGGGGCATCCCGCGTGCCAGGTCCGGCCCGTCATCTGACCCCAGACCCGGTCGGGGATGTGCCTGATCACGACGTTCGGGCCGTCGCCGACCGCGTGCGGCTGGACCGGGACCTTCACGCGCGGGTGCGGCGCGCTCCCCGGGAGCTTCACGCGCATCCCGGGCGGCAGGTTGTCGATGCGGTGCACGTTGCTGGTGTCGCCCTTGACCCACGCGAGCGGCGGCGCCACGGCCCGCCACCGAGTGTCGACCCGTGGCCCGGTGCGGAAGTCCGCGAGCCCGTCGTCGCCGGTGCGGATGCTGCGGAAGGGCTTCCAGTGGTGGCCGGGGGTCTTGCGGAAGATCCGCACCCGGCCCGCCACCGGGTCGCCGTTGCCGGTCAGCCAGCCGACCTTGACCGTCACGGACTTCTCGTCGACCACGGAGCTCGGCCCGCCGAGGTGCAGGACGCTGGATCGCCGGACGAGCGCCACCGTCACGGCCTCGGACGTGGCCGCGGCGTGCGCCTCGTCGCCGGCGTAGGAGGCCTGGAAGGTGTTCTCGCGCGGGACCCGGCTCAGGGTCACGTCGACCGTGGCGTGCCCGGCCTCGTCGGTGGTGAGGGTGTACGCCGGCGCCCAGCCGCCCTGCGCCGTACGTCGCGACAGGACCACGCCGGCGCCGGCGACCGGGGTGCCGTCCTGCTGGACCAGGTCGACCTGGACGGGGGTGTCGGTGTCGGCGTACGCCGGCCGGCCGCTCAGCGTGAGCGTCGTGGGGACCGGCTCCGCCGCGTGGGCAGGGGCGAGCAGCCCCACCGCCAGCAGGCCGGAGACGACGAAGGAACCGAGGTAGCGCCCGAGATGCATGGAGGCATTGTGCCTCGCGGCTGGAGGACGCCCCGGTAGCGCTCATCGGGTGTCTCGCCTGGCCCGCGACGATGCCAGCAGGCCGATCGCGGCCACGACGACGAAACACGCGGCCGCACCCGCGAACAAGAGCGCTCCCACCAAGGTGTGGATGGCGACCGCGACGATGACAGAAATCGCAAGCCAAGACCATGAACAGCGCAATCCCCGCGCGAGGACCCGGGGCAGTCATGAGGAGTCGCCTCGCTTGTCCCGCAACAGACGAACGCGAGCCATGACACCCACCAGGACATAGAGCCCACCACCGACGAACACGAGCGCGAGGGCTCCTGGGCCGACGCCCGTGCTGAGCAACAGCACGAGACCCGCCAGGCCACCCAGGGTCGCGAGGGCGAAGATCGTCAACTCAGAGCCAGTCACAGGTCGTCGTCCTCAGGGCAGGTCCGATGACAACCGCGCCAGCTTCAACCGCACCGCGGCGACCGAGTAGGCGACGAGCACCACCATCAGCGTCTCACGCCTCACGGGTTGTCCCCTGTTGCTTGCCTGGCAAGTCGACGGACGAAGAGCACGCGCACGAGTGCGATGCCCAGGAGGATCACGACCAGGGCGTAGGGCTCCCACGAGTCGAGGCTGTGAGTGAAGGCGGCCAACACGAGGGTGACTGCAGCCGACCCGACGAATGTGGGATAGGGCCAGCGCTGCTCGCGCAGCACCTGGTACCGCTGGGCGGGAGTCCGGTGCGACACGTTGTCCTCCCGACTCATGTGAGCAAGCTCCCGATGCCCGCGGCCACACATGTCGCGACCAACAGCACGCCGCCGAGCCCCATCAGGGATGCGCCGGTGCCAAGACTCTGCTGCTCGCGCTCGCGCTTCACGTCGTCAGGAAGCTTGCGGCCCTGCCGCCTGTCCCAGGCAAGTCCTCCGGTGGCAGCGATGGCGACCACAAGCGTCAGGACGACTCCAGCGATCACGAGTTCGTCTCCCTCACGGCCTTCACCCCCGATAGTGCGTGGACGATACCGCCGAAACTCCGGGGCCGTCAGGCCTCGAGGGCAGCAATGACATATCCGAGCATCGGCAGCCCCACGAGCATGACCATCGCGAACGCCAGGGAAGCCTCGCGCATTCGCGTACGGCGGGGATCTCCTCCCCGGTCTCGCCGAGCCAAGACGTACCTCGAGACCATGATGACCAACGCCGGCGCCAGCACGAGGCCATACATCCTCGGTTCCCGGATGACGAGGGGGATCCCTATCGCCAGCGCCACCAACGTCCAGCAAACAAAGCGCGAGGCGTTGTCGAGCCAGGATGGCTCCGATCCGATGTTCGGTCTCCGACCAGGCGCCATCTTCCGACCGCTTTCGTCCGCGTTGTCCTGCAGTAGGTCACGAGCACGATGTCGGGAACTACCCGTCGTCAGGTGGGTAGGTTCGTATCGCCTGTCGGTAGGTGGCAACGCTGACCAGAATGGCACCAGCCAGGAAGAGACCGCCGCATGCGGCCGCGGTTGCTTGGACGATGTGATGGGGAGCCTGAACGGCGATCACTGCAGCACCTACGGCCAGACCGAGGAAGAGGGCCGACAAGAATCTGAGCCGACCCAGTTGCCTGGTCGACAGAGCGATTCGCGCGTGCACGACGGCAAGCAGGAAGAGCATGACTGTCGGGACCACGAAGCCTGCCGCAACAGGCCCATGACCAGTCACCAGAGCGACACAGGTCAGGCACGCAAAAACCAACGCCAAGATGAAGTAGCCCACGGCAGTCTCTCCTAACCAGTCACCCAGGACCCCAGACAATGTAGGAGCTCGCTGCCGGGTTCGCCGCTGGTCGCCGTACCCGAGCGGATATCTGACCGGCCGTGGACCGTTCCTCACGTAGCCTCGCCCCATGTCACGGGGACGGGTGTGGGGCGCGCTCGGCGGGGTGCTCGCGCTGCTCGTGGTCTGCGCCGGGGTCGGCTGGGTGGTGTGGGGCGAGGACCTCAAGTACCGGCACTCGCTGGTGAAGTACGGCGACGCCCACGGCGAGCCGAACCGCTACTACAACCTGCCGGACGGCGACGCCCAGCTCGCGGTCGGGTCCCCGGACCGGCACCGGATCGTCGTGCAGTGGCGCGACCCCGACGGTCACGGCTGGACCGCGCCCGAGACCGTGTGGACCGACGACAAGTTCACCGCGGTGGACAACACGGTGCGCTACGGCGGCGGCACGCTGGCCGTCATGCAGCAGTTCACCCCCGACGTCCACAGTGACAGCGACATCGGCAACGTGTACGTCGCGATCGTCTGCCGCGAGCTCACGTGCACCGCCGACGAGGGCAAGGGCTTCGGCAGCGAGGCGCAGGTGACGCCGGACGGCACCACCGCCTACCTCGGCCAGGACGAGCGGGGCGTCCAGCTGTGGACGTCCGACGAAGGTATCCACCGGGTGCCGTGGTCGGGGCACCCGGGCTTCGAGTACGGCGTGGTGTCGCCGTCCGAGCCCGTGCTGACGCCGGACGGGTCGCTGCGGGTCGTCACCTCGAAGCCGTCGCGGGGCAGCTGCACGTTCGAGCTGCTGACCGGCACACCCGGCACCGCCGACCTCACCTCGGCCGCCCGCAGCACCCAGCAGCTGCGTGGGTCCGGGCTCTCCGACTGCGCGTCGTACCTGTCGACGTACAGCCCCGG
>JAOPXF010000375.1 GCA_025965295.1 Nocardioides sp. | reverse complement strand
TTCCCGACCGGCACCTCGATCATCGTGCTGTCCGAGGGGCGTCTGATGAACCTCGGCAACGCGACCGGCCACCCGTCGTTCGTGATGTCGAACTCGTTCACCAACCAGGTGCTCGCCCAGATCGAGCGCTACACCAAGCCCGAGGAGTACCCCGTCGGCGTCTACGTGATGCCCAAGCACCTCGACGAGGAGGTCGCGCGGCTCCACCTGGACTCGCTCGGCGTCAAGCTGACGACCCTCTCGGACTCGCAGGCGTCGTACCTCGGTGTCGATGTGGCCGGCCCCTACAAGTCCGACCAGTACCGCTACTGAGCCGCTCCCGGCCCACCGGCCGCGCGGATGCGGGCTCGGGCGACGCCACGAGCGGACGCCCGAGCCCACATTCCGACCGCTCGGCTGGCAAGATTGATGTCATGAGTCATCCCGCAGGTCCTCCAGCCGACAACGGCTGGAAGGGACGCATCCTGGTCGTCGACGACGACGCGTCCCTCGCGGAGATGCTGACGATCGTCCTGCGCCAGGAGGGGTTCGACAGCAGGATGTGCACCCGGGGCGACCTGGCGATGGACGAGTTCCGCGACTACCGCCCGGATCTCGTGCTGCTCGACCTGATGCTGCCCGGCAAGGACGGCATCGACGTGTGCAAGGAGATCCGCGCCGAGTCCGGCGTCCCGATCGTCATGCTCACCGCCAAGGGCGACACCGTCGACGTCGTGGTGGGGCTCGAGTCCGGAGCCGACGACTACGTCGTCAAGCCGTTCAAGCCCAAGGAGCTGGTCGCCCGCATCCGGGCCCGAGTCCGGCGCTTCGACCCGCCGGACCAGGAGTCCCTCATGATCGGCGACGTCTCGATCGACGTCGCCGGCCACTCGGTGACCCGGGGCGGCAAGCCGATCAGCCTGACCCCCCTCGAGTTCGACCTCCTCGTCTGCCTGGCCCGCAAGCCGTGGCAGGTCTTCACCCGCGAGGTGCTCCTCGAGCAGGTGTGGGGCTACCGCCACGCCGCCGACACGCGGCTGGTCAACGTCCACGTCCAGCGGCTGCGCTCCAAGGTCGAGCACGACCCGGAGAACCCCGAGATCGTGGTCACCGTGCGCGGCGTGGGGTACAAAGCCGGAACCCTCTAGGGAACTGGGCATGGCCTCGCGCAGTCTCCCCGCAGCGGTCCACCGCGCCCTCACGTTCTGGCGGCGCTCGATCCAGGCGCGCGTGGTCGTGAGCACGGTGCTCCTCTCCGCGCTGGTGGTCAGCATCGTCGGCTGGTTCCTCCTCCAGCAGACCCGCGAGGGCCTGCTCGACCACCGCGTGACGGCCGTCGTGGCCGAGGCGAACAACGAGACCGCCGAGGCCCGGACGCGACTCCGCGCGGCCTCGGGGACCGACATGGACTACGCGTCCCAGCAGCGCGAGCTCATCGAGCCGATCATCCAGCGCGGCAGCACCCGTGGCTTCAGCGTCGTGCTCACGGGCCCGGTCGGTGACAGCGACAACCAGATCGCCGACGAGGGGGCGAAGTTCACCTCCGGCCTCGACACGTCGAGCGTGCCCGCGAGCCTGGAGCGGCACTTCGCCGAGGTCGCGCCCACCGCGTGGACGTACACCCGGATCCGCACCACCGACGGGTCCGGTGACCAGCCGGGCATCGTGGTCGGCTCGCAGGTGAAGCTGCCCTCCGACAGCTCGACGTACACGCTCTACTACCTCTTCCCCCTCGACGAGGAGCGGGAGACGCTGGCCCTGGTCACCCGTGCCCTGCTGACGGCCGCGATCCTGCTGCTCATGCTCGTCGCCGGGCTGACCTGGCTGGTGACCCGGCAGGTCGTGACCCCGATCCGGCTGGCCCGTCGGGTCGCCGAGCGGCTCGCCGCCGGGCAGTTGCAGGAGCGGCTGAAGGTGTCGGGCGAGGACGACCTGGCCCGGCTCGCGACCTCCTTCAACCAGATGGCCAGCAGCCTCCAGCGCCAGATCCGCCAGCTCGAGGAGCTCAGCCGGGTGCAGCGCCGGTTCGTCTCCGACGTCTCGCACGAGCTGCGCACCCCGCTGACGACGGTTCGGATGGCCGGCGACGTGCTGCACGACGCCCGGGCCGACTTCGACCCGGCGACCGGTCGCGCCGCCGAGCTGCTCCAGGTGGAGCTCGACCGGTTCGAGACGCTGCTCGTGGACCTGCTCGAGATCAGCCGTTTCGACGCGGGCGCCGCGGTGCTCGACGCCGAGGACGTCAACCTGGTCGACGTGGCCCACCGGGTCGTCGACATGACCCGGGCCCTGGCCGGCCAGCGGGGGGTGCGCGTCGTCGTGGACGCGCCCGCGCACGCGTGCCTGGCGGAAGCCGACGTACGGCGGGTGGAGCGGATCGTGCGCAACCTCGTCACCAACGCCATCGACCACGCGGAGAGCGGTGACGTCGTCCTGCACGTCGCCGGCGACACCCACAGCGCGGCGATCGCCGTGCGCGACTACGGCGTCGGCCTGGCCCCCGGTGAGTCCGCGATGGTGTTCAACCGGTTCTGGAGAGCCGACCCGGCGCGGGCCCGCACCAGCGGCGGGACCGGCCTGGGCCTGTCCATCTCGCTCGAGGACACCCACCTGCACGGCGGCTGGCTCCAGGCCTGGGGTCGGCTCGGGCAGGGCGCGCAGTTCCGGCTGACGCTGCCTCGGCGCGCCGGTGGGGCGCTGCGCCAGAGCCCGCTGCCGCTCGTTCCGACCGACGCCGCGGAGCCCGTCGCATGAGGCCGGGGACGATCGGCGCCATGAGCCGCTCCCGCAGACTCGCGATCGCGGTCGTCGGCTGCGTGAGCCTGCTGCTCCCCGCCGGCTGCGTCCGGATGCCCGAGAGCGGCCCGGTCGTCGAGGCCCGCTCGGGCGGCAACACGACGGTCGACGAGCCGGCGTACATCGTCCCCAAGCCACCGCAGCCGGGCGACTCGCCCGCCGACGTGGTCAAGGGCTTCCTCGACGCGATGACCGCCTTCCCGATCGAGTTCACCGTCGCGCGCCAGTTCCTCAGCGTCGACGCGCGGGCCTCCTGGAACCCCGGCCTGGAGACGATCACGTACGCCGATGCCTCGACGCCGCGTGGCGCACCCCCCAGGGTGTCGGTCACGCTGACCGACGCCGACGCGCTGGACGAGCGCGGCGCCTGGACGGGCCCGGTGCCGAGGAGCGAGAGCGTGCTGCCCTTCCCGGTGGCCCGCGACGAGGACGGCGAGTGGCGGATCACCGAGGCGCCCAACGCGCTCGTCGTGCCGGAGACCTGGTTCGAGCAGCGCTACCGCCAGGTGGCGGTCTACTTCTTCGACCCGAGCGCGCGCGTCCTGGTGCCGGAGCCGGTCTTCGTGCCCCTCGGTGAGCAGCTCGCCACGACGCTGACGGCCGCCCTGCTGCGCGGCCCCGGGCCGCAGCTGGCCGACGTGTCGCGCAGCTTCATCCCGCCCGGCCTCAAGTTCAGCGTCTCGGTCCCGGTGTCGGCCGACGGCGTCGCCGACATCGCACTCACCGGCGACGTCGGCCAGCAGACCCCGCAGGCGATCGACCTGATGCTGGCCCAGTTCACCTGGACCCTGCGCCAGGAGCCGAGCATCCGGACCGTCCGCGTCACGATCGGCGACCAGGCGATCCAGCTGCCCGGCCAGGACAGCGACGTGTCCGTCGCCCAGGGCGGCGAGTACGACCCCACGGGCTTCCAGGCGAGCTCGCTGCTCTTCGGGCTGCGCGAGGGGTTGCTCGTGTCGGGCCCGCCCGATGCCCTGGAGGCGGTCGACGGCCCGCTCGGCACCACGCGCTACGGCCTCTCCGAGGTCGCGGTCAACCTGAACGGCACCACCGCCGCGGCCGTGTCCGGCAAGGGACGTTCGGTGCTGGTGGCGCCGGTCCGTGCCCCCGGGAAGCGGGTCCGCGAGATCGTCAGCGGGGCCACCGACCTGCTGCGCCCGGCCTGGGACATCGCCGACCGGCTCTGGCTCGTCGACCGGGCGTCGCGCGGTGCCCGGGTGCTGGTGCGTGAGGCCGGCCGGACCACCCCGGTCGAGGTCCCCGGCATCTCGAGCGCCGACGTCCGGCACTTCCTGGTCTCCCGTGACGGCTCCCGGCTGGTGGCCGTCGTACGGCGACCCGGCCGCGGCGACGCGTTGATGGTCAGCCGGATCCGGCACGACACCCAAGGACGGGTGCTGAGCGCCACCTCGGCCAAGCGGATCGCCTGGCAGGGTGAGGGCAGCGTCGCGATCCGGGACATCGGCTGGTCCGGGCCGACGAAGGTCGTCGCGCTGCAGGCCCTGGTCGGGGGACAGCTCTTCGCCGTGCGCACGATCTCAGTCGACGGCTCGCCCCCCGGCTCGGACAGCCTCGCCAACACCCTGACCGGCAAGGTCCTCGGGCTGGTCAGCTCGCCGGTGCCGTCCGAGACGCTCTACGCGGCCACGACCTCGTTGCTCCTCGACCAGACCAACGCGGTGCGCCAGAACGTCCCGCTGGACTCCCGCATCACGTCCCTGGGCTACGTCGGCTGAGTCGCCCTCCCGGAGCCCCGTCCACAGGGCGCCCGCGGCACCTTGAGTGCCGCCGTCCGGTCTGCTGGCATCGACGGGTGCCCGACCGTCTCCGCGACGCCGTCACCGACCTGCTGCTCGGCGGTCGGTGCGTCGGCTGCGCGGCTCCCGGCCGGGTGCTGTGCCGCACCTGCGCCACCGGGCTCCCGGCCGGTGCCCATCCGTCCTGGCCGAGCCCGGCGCCGCCCGGCCTCGCACCGCCGTTCGCGGCCGCGTCGTACGACGGGCTGGTCCGGGCGATGGTCGTGGGCCACAAGGAGCGGCGTCTCCTGGCCCTCGGTGAGCCGCTGGGCGCGCTGCTCGCCGACGCCGTGCACGCCGCCCGGGTGCCCGCGGGACCCGTGGTCCTGGTGCCGGTCCCGTCGCGAGCGGCCGTGGTGCGGGCCCGCGGTCACGACCACACGCACGTCCTGGTCGAGCATGCCGCGCGCCTGCTCCGGTCGGGAGGCGCCGACGTGGTCGCGCTCCGGATGCTCCGGCCGAGACGGGGTGTCGTGGACCAGGCGGGGCTCGGCGCCGTGGAGCGGAGGGCCAACCTCGACGGGTCCCTGTGCTGCCCGGCGGAGGCGGTGCACCGGCTCCGCGCGAGGCGGCCCCGGGCCCGCCTGGTCGTGTGTGACGACGTGATCACGACCGGCGCCACGGCCCGCGAGGCGCAGCGGGCGCTCGAGGTGATCGGCCTGGAGGTGGTGGCGATCGCGGCCGTGGCGGCGACACGCCGCAGGTGGCCCGACCCCGGTGCGGCCGGTCACAGCGATTCTTCAGGCCTACGGCTTTCGCCCAGCCCGAACACCCTCTAACGTCTGTGTATGGAGTCCGTCCGGGTCCGTGGTTGCGTCGCAGAGACACTCAGCGCGAGCCGGGCGTCCGAGCGGCAAGCCGATGCCAGTCGCAGGCGAAACGGTCCACGTAAGGCTATGCACGGGGGGATACCCCCCGTGTCCCCCCCGGGGGAAAGCCGATCACGGTGCGGCTTAGACGTAAGTCCTGCCCCGGCCTCACCGTCAGATGCGGTGAGCCGTCGGGAGAAGGGCAGTAGTGGCACCAAGCTGCGAACCCCTCTGCAGGCGATTGTGGGGTCGAAGACCAGGTCGGCCGGACGGGCTCCATCCTCTCCGAGCACTGCCATGACACCGGGTCGTCCGTGACCCGGGTCTTGGCCTGCCCAACGACGGGCGTGCTCGGGAGCTGACACCAGGAAACCAACTGTTCAACGGGAGGTTCACATGGAAGTTGTGGTCACAGGCCGTAATTGCGAGCTGTCGGAGGGATTCCGCAGCCACGCCAAGGACAAGCTGACCCGGCTCGAGAAGCACGACCACCGGATCATGCGGGTGCATGTGGAGGTGGACTGCGAACCCAACCCGCGCCAGCACGACCATGCCGTGCACGTCGAGCTCACCGCGTTCTCCAAGGGCCCGGTGATCCGCGCGGAGGCCGCCGCCGACGACAAGATGGGCGCTCTCGACCTCGCCCTGGACAAGATGGCCGCCCAGATGCGGCGGGCCGCCGACCGGCGCCGCGTGCACCGCGGTCGCCATGCTCCGGTGTCGGTCGGCCAGGCGATGGCACAGGTGCCGGTGGAGGCTCCCGACGACGGTGACGGCGAGGTCACCGAGCGCCAGGTCGGGCCCATCACCGTGACCGGTGACGGCCCGCTGGTGGTGCGCGAGAAGACGCACCCCGCGACCCCGATGACCCTCGACCAGGCGCTCTACGAGATGGAGCTGGTCGGTCACGACTTCTACCTGTTCGTGGACAAGGAGAACGACCGCCCGGCGGTCGTCTACCGCCGCCGCGGCTACGACTACGGCGTCATCTCGCTGGATCTCGGATCCGACGGCTGAGCGCCTGACTGGCCCCAGGTGGGGAGGCGGGGTGGCCCGATCGGGCCACCCCGTCTCGCTGTCCCACCACCCACCCACGCGCGCGGAACCGCCCCAACGTGTCATGATGCGTCCGTGTCAGAACAGGTGAACGAGCCGGATCCTGAGCCGATCCGCGTTCTGGTCGTCGACGACCAGGAGCTCTTCCGTCGCGGGTTGACCATGCTGCTGGCCGTCGAGCAGGGCATCGAGGTCATCGGCGAGGCCGGTGACGGCGTCGAGGGCACGACCATGGCGGCCACCACCGCGCCCGATGTCGTGCTGCTCGACATCAGGATGCCCAAGCGTTCCGGCATCGAGGCCTGCCTGGCCATCAAGGAGGCCGTCCCGTCGGCCAAGATCATCATGCTCACGGTCTCCGACGAGGAGGCCGACCTCTACGAGGCCGTCAAGAGCGGCGCCGCCGGCTACCTCCTCAAGGACTCCTCGATCGAGGAGGTCGCGCAGGCCGTGCGCGTCGTCGCCGACGGCCAGTCGCTGATCTCGCCGTCGATGGCGGTCAAGCTGATCGACGAGTTCAAGCAGATGTCGCGCCCCGAGCGCGACCACGTGCCCGGCCTGCGGCTCACCGAGCGTGAGCTCGAGGTGCTCCGCCTGGTCGCCCGCGGCATGAACAACCGCGAGATCGCCCGCGAGCTGTTCATCAGTGAGAACACCGTCAAGAACCACGTGCGCAACATCCTGGAGAAGCTCCAGCTCCACTCGCGCATGGAGGCGGTCATGTACGCCGTCAAGGAGAAGCTGTTGGAGCTCCCCTGAGGGACCGCGGAGCGATCCCGGCTCGTGATTGAGTCTCCCCGTGGTTGAGTCGTTGAGCACCGCCCAGGCACGCCGCATCGCCCTGGCCGCCCAGGGCTTCCTCGACCCGCGGCACACCACGCCGACGATGCGCACGTTCAACCGGACGCTGTCGCGCACCGGCGTGCTCCAGGTCGACTCGGTCAACGTGCTCCAGCGCGCCCACTACATGCCGCTCTTCTCCCGGATGGGCGCCTACGACACCGAGCTGCTGCGTCGGGCCGCCGAACAGAGGCCGCGCCGGATCGTCGAGTACTGGGCCCACGTGCAGGCCTTCATGCCGGTCGAGCTGTGGCCGGTGATGCAGCACCGGATGGAGTCCTACCGGGGCAAGCGCGGCAAGTGGGGGATCGTCGACGAGAAACCCGACCTCGAGGCGAACCTGATCGCCGAGGTCCGCGACCGCGGTGCCTCCACCGCACGCGACCTCGACGACGGCCTGCCGCGCAGCAAGGAGAACTGGGGCTGGAACTGGTCCGAGACGCGGCGCGTGCTCGACTACCTCTTCACGGCAGGCGAGCTCGCGATCGCCGGGCGCAACAGCCAGTTCGAGATCCTCTACGACCTCCCCGAGCGGGTCATCCCGCCCGAGATCCTGGCGCTCCCGACCCCGTCGGTCGAGGAGGCCAGCCGCGAGCTGGTGCGGCGCGCGGCCCGCTCGCACGGCGTCGGCACCGGGCCGGACCTGCGCGACTACTACCGGATGCCGGTGGCAGAGACACAGCAAGCCATCAACGACCTTGTTGAGGACGGTGAGCTGATCGTCGTCAACGTCGAGGGGCGCCGACCTTCGTACCTCCACCGCGACGCCCGGCTCCCGCGCCGGGTCAACGCCCGCGCGCTGCTCAGCCCGTTCGACCCGGTCGTGTGGGAGCGCCGGCGCACGGAGGAGCTCTTCGACTTCCGCTACCGGATCGAGATCTACGTGCCCGCGCCGCAGCGGGTGCACGGCTACTACGTGCTCCCGTTCCTGCTGCGCGACCGGATCGTCGGCCGAGTCGACCTGAAGGCCGACCGCGCCGGCGACCGGCTCGTGGTCAAGGCGGCGTACGCCGAGCCCGGCGCCCCCGCCGACACCGCCGAGGAGCTGTCCGCGGAGCTGCGCCAGCTGGCGGGGTGGCTGGGTCTGTCCGACGTCGCCGTCGAGCCCCGGGGCGACCTGGCGCCCACGCTGCGATTCTGAGCCTCGCACGGTGACCCACGCTCGGTTAGGGAGTGCTTCGCCCGCTGGGTAGAGTGGCGCAGACTTCAATCGATCCAGGGAGTACCACCGTCGTGCCTGCCATTCTTGACAAGCTCCTCCGCATCGGCGAGGGCAAGATCCTCCGCCAGCTCGAGGCGATCGCGCAGGCT
>JAOPXF010000362.1 GCA_025965295.1 Nocardioides sp. | reverse complement strand
ACACCATCCGTCGTGAGCTCGCCGACGAGGCGCCGTACGCCGCGCACACGCGCGACCTCGCCACGCCCGCGAGCCACGACCCGCAGGTCTACCTCGACGCGCTGGCCGGGCTGGGCTGCACGGTCGATGCGTGGGAGACGACGTACCTCCACGTCCTCACCGGCGAGGACCCCGTCTTCACCTGGGTGTCCGGCACCGGGGCCCGACCGACCCTGCAGGCGCTGCCCGACGGGCTGCGCGAGGAGTACGAGGCGGAGTTCAAGGCGCGGCTTCGTGAGGCCTACCCGGAGACCGCCGCCGGCGTCGTGCTGCCGTTCCGGCGGATCTTCGTGGTCGCGCACAAGACGGACGCGGCATGAGGCTCCACCACGTGCAGGTCGCCTGCCCGCCGGCCGGCGAGGACCTGGCCCGCCGCTTCTACGGCGAGGGCCTGGGGATGACCGAGGTCGACAAGCCCGCCGACCTGAGGGCGCGCGGCGGCGCGTGGTTCCGCGCACCCGGAGGCGCCGAGATCCACGTCGGCGTCGAGGACCCGTTCGTCCCGGCGCGCAAGGCGCACCCGGCGCTGGTGCTCGGCGACGTGACCGAGCTCGAGTCGACCGCCGGCCGCCTGCTCGCCCTGGGCTTCGAAGTCGACTGGGGCCAGCGGCACACGTTCCCCGGCCACCAGCGATTCCACACCTACGACGGTCACGGGAACCGGGTGGAGCTGCTCGCCGGGAGCTAACCCCAGATCTCCCTCGCCAGCGGTGCCACGGCGGCCGCCTGGGCCCGGCCGGCGCGCGCGGAGGCGGGCCGCTGGGCGGGGTCGAGGACGTTCTTGCCGATCGCCGCCCGCGACGCGGCGTCGGGGGAGACGACCAGGTGCGGGAGGGTGCCGAGCAGCTGACCGGCGGTGCGCATCGGGCCGACGGGGCGGTCGACCGGCGTGAACGCCAGCACCCGGTCGCAGCCGGAGAGCAGGTCCGCGTTGGAGCCCGAGCGGGCGCCGCCGTCGACGTACGAGCGGCCCCGGATCGGCACCGGCGGGTAGACGCCCGGGACCGCGCAGCTCGCGGCGACGGCCTCGACCAGCGAGACGCCGTCGGAGCCGTCGAAGACCCGGAGTGCACCGGTCTCGACGTCGACGGCGGTGACCAGCAGGCGCCCGTCGCCGGCCCACTCCTGGACCGGCAGCCGCTCGCGGATCGCGGCGAACCGCTCCTCGAGGCTAGGCAGCTTGCCCTTCTCGGCCCGGCGCGCGGACCACTGGCCGACGTTGCGCCCGAACGCCTCGAGGTCACCGCGGGCGCGGAGCAACGACCAGGCGAAGCCGGCCAGCACGGTCGGGCTGATCGACGCGAGCGGCGCCGGCCGGGGCTCCGCCACTTGGTGGTCGAAAAGGTCCTGCAGGGTGTTGCCGGTCGTGACCTGGGCGCCGACCACCGAGCCCGCCGAGGTGCCGACGACCGCGTCGGCGACGGTGACGTCGACCCCGAGGTCCTGGAGCCCCAGCAGCAGCCCGGTCTCCCACGCGATCCCGGTGACGCCGCCCCCACCGAGCACGAGTCCACGTCGCTGTGTCATGGCGGTGAACCTACTGGGCCCGGACCAGCGGCACCGTGCCGCGTGGTATTACCGAGCGGTAACATGGCGCCCATGAGCCAGGTCCTGAACCTCTGGAAGAAGACGAGCGCCCTCCCCGCCGGCAAGCGGGTCTTCTCGCTGCTGTTCGCGCAGAAGGCGCCGTACTTCGCCACCATCTCGCCGCGCTTCGTCTCGATCGAGCCGAACCGCACCGAGCTGGTGATCCCGAAGCGCCGTCGCGTGCACAACCACCTCAAGACCGTGCACGCGATCGCGCTCTGCAACGGCCTCGAGGCCGCCATGGGGGCGCTGGCCGAGGCCACGATCCCGGGCGACAGGCGGTGGATCCCCAAGGGCATGGAGGTCAGCTACACCGCCAAGGCCACCAGCGACATCACCTGCATCGCCGAGACCGACCCCGAGCAGTGGACCGGCGCGGTCCCGCCCGGCTCGGGCCACGACCTCCCGGTGCGCGTGCGGGGCGTCCGCGACGACGGCACCGTCGTGATCGACGGCGTCATCCGCCTCTGGGTCACGGCTCGGAAGGGCTGACGTCGAGCTGTCCAGCGCCGGCGAGGAGGAGCCCCGGCCCTCAACCTAATGCTCCCCGGGCAGGTCCTCACCCGCGAGGGCGGCACGGATTCCTTCGGTAACGCGAGCCAGGTCCTCGGCCGCTGCCGCCATGCTCTGCACCGCCTGGGTGTGTGAGCGCAGGTGCTCGCCGTACTCCTGCACGGCCCCGACGAGAACGTGCAAAGTCTCGCGGTCCTCGCGATGCTCGCGCAGTAGTCGGGTGACCTCCTCCGTGTCGAGACCGGGCGGGACGCCGGAGCTGAACGTGTCCCGGAGCTGCCGGAGATCGGCGCTGAGCTGCTCCACCGCCCGCTTGGGGTTCTCCAGCTCGGCGGCCTCCTGGCGGCGCTCGACGGCGCCGATCACGAAGTAGCCGACGAGCACGATGCCCAGGGCGGCACCGAAGATCCGGCCCTGGTGGGACCGGAAGAAGAGGACCGGGTAGCCCAGGCCGGGGAAGGACTTGACCACGACGCCGCGGATGTCGGCGGGGCGGGTCACGAAGGCGTCCTCGCCGGGGTTGTTGTCGCCCTGGGTGATGTAGCTGACGTCGGAGGCCGGGCCCCTCCGCTTGACGATTCGGTGCACGATCTCGGGCGGCAGGTCCTTCTCCTCCTGCGCCTGCTGGGGGGTGTTGATCGAGATGATGTCGCCGACCTTGACGTCCTGGGCCGGCACGCCCTTGACGATCACCAGGTCGCCGGGGCTGAACGTGGGTCGCATCGACTGCCCGTCGACCACCGAGAACGGCGGGGTGACGCCGAGGGCCACCGACGCGCCGAAGTAGGCGATCACCCCGCCAACCGCGAGGACGGGAACCACCAGCCACACCATGTCACCGAGAACGCGTCGCCGCGGGGGCCGTCGGCGCGCCCCGGCAGCTTGCCGGGATGGGGGTGAGGGGCTCCGCTCCCGGCGAGCCCGGATCCCGAGACGGCCCCCGATCACCCTCCGACCCTGCTGACGCGCAGGAACATGTCCAGGCCGATCTCGTTGGACCGGTGGCCGTAGTCGTAGAAGCCACCCGGGCCCCGCAGGTCACCGATGAGGAGGTAGGTCCTCCGGTCGGGGCCCAGCCCGGTGGGCGTGCACGCGGTCGTGCCGGTGGCGGTGCACGGCGGAGGGGCGGTCGCGGCGACTGCCTGCGGTGCGAGCGTCCCGACCAACTTGTTGGTGGCCAGCAGCTGGGTGCCCCGGTCGTAGTCGCCGACCTTGGTGACGACGCCGGGCCCGGTGGAGGTGAGCTCCCGATACATGCAGAACTGCGGTCCGTCGTTGTGCGGGAGTCCGTCGTTGGCCGTGGTCCAGTCCTCGGTGTCGTCGAGCCGGACGGTCAGCGCCGTGGACGGGTCGGGCCAGTCGCAGTCCCCGGTCCGCACCGGGTAGTAGAGCCCCATCCGGATCTGGAACCAGTTGCCCCAGAACCGGGCGAAGTCGTTGGGGTTCTGCCAGGCCATGGTCAGCCGCATCTTGTTCTGGAACGTCAGTGCGACGTCGATCCGGGCGAATTTCACGCCCTGGGACCAGAACCATCCGCGGTGCGAGCCGTCGACCGAGTCGCTCAGCGCGGTCACGTCGGCGATCTGGCCGGTCGGCGACG
>JAOPXF010000355.1 GCA_025965295.1 Nocardioides sp. | reverse complement strand
TTCTTCGCCAGGTACTGCTGGTAGTTGTCGGCGTAGTCACCGGCGCATCTTTGCGTCTTCGGCGTCGATCGAACCGGAGGCGGCGGAGCGCATCGTCGCCGACACCGGTGGCAGCCCGCTCGCCGTGGTTGAAGCCACCCGCGCATTGACCCGGGAGCAGCTAGGCGGCCGGGCTCCTCTGCCTGACCCACTCCCTGCTGGGATGGGCTCAGGTCTCCGCGAACGTGACGGTGATCTCCATGTCGGCGCTACAGATTGTCGCGAAGGAGCCGATAATCCCATAGTGACCCGAATCGCCCGCCTCGCCGTGCTCGGCGACGGCGTTCTTGGCCGCTCTCTCGTCGGGTACCTCGTACTCCAGCTGGCCTGCGGTGTGCTCTTCTTCGGCGGACCTTCAGAGATGGTCCGGGCGGTCGGGTTGGTGGCCGTCCCGGTGATCGCCGGCGCCGCCGTGACGCTGAGGGCATGCCGGCACCGGTTGGTGCGCGCGCCGGCCTGGTTCGCACTGGCCGCCGGGAGCGTGCTGTCCGCTGCTGGCTGGGGCTGGATGCGCTTGGCTCCGTTGTGGATCGATGGCGTTGATCCCTCCGGGGTCGGTGGCCACGCCGTTTTCGTGCTGGCCTACCTGGTGTCGGCGGCGGGGGTTGTGACCCTGGTCGGGTTGCGACGGCGGGGCGACCGGGTCGCGGTCCTGGACGCTGGGATACTCGGCGTCGGCCTCGGGTTGCTGGTCTGGGTGTTGGTGGAGTCGTCCGCGCCGGCGGCTGGAGTGTCCGGCGAGGTGCGCTCCGCCTTGCTGACGTACCTGATCATCGACGTGCTGCTGGTCGCGATCGCCGCCCGAGTCCTGTTCGCCGGTCTGAGGAGCCCGCGCATCTGGCTGCTCGCTCTCTGGGTGGTGGCGCAGGCGGCTGGCGACACCGTGTACGCGGTGCAGGTGCTGCACGGCTCGTTCCGGTTCGATGGTCCGCTGTTCGTCCTCTGGCTGGCCGGCTACGCCGCAGTAGGCGCTGCAGCCCTGTTGCCGGACCGTCAGGTCCGGCAACAGACCGGGCGTTGGCACCGGGCAGTCGGGCCGGTGGCCACCGCCGTGGCCATGGTGCCGCTGCCCGTGCTGCTGCTGGTTCACGCCGCCCACGGGGTCGCTGATCACGTGCTCCTCATCGCAACCGGCTCGGTGGTGATCACGGTCCTCGCGCTCGTCCGCGGGCTCGTCGCCAGGGGTTCATCATCCGCGGCGGCCCGGGCCGCGGTGCGGTGGTCGGCCGCCCGGTTCGCGGTCGGCTTCCTGGTGCTGGCACTGCTGCCACTGGCGGGGCTGGCGTACGTGGCGGTGCACCAGTCCGAGGCCGCGATGCGCACCGAGGTGCGCGACCGGATGGAGGTGACCGCCTCGGTCAGCGCCCAGTACGTCGGGGAGCAGCTGCGCGGCCTGGAGACGCTGGTCTCCTCCTACGCCGACCGTCCCTCCCTGGTGGCCGCGCTGCAGACCCCCGGTGGCCCGGATGTCACGGCGGTGAAGTTCCACATGCAGTCGCTGCACGCGGCGCATCCTCACCTCAGCGCCGCCTGGGTGCTCGATCCGGAGGGCGACATGCTCGCCATCCACCCCGCCGCGAAGTCGGTGATGACGCGCAACTTCGCCCACCGGGACTACTTCCGCGGCGCCCTCGACGGGGACGGGGCGTACGTCTCCGAGGCGTACACCAGAGCAGCACCCCCGCACGAGCGGGTGATCGGCGCCAGCCGCGCGGTCCGCGACGCCAACGGCCGGGTGGTCGGCGTCGTGTCGATCGGCTACCGACTGGGCGCCATCAGGGCGTTCTCCAAGCGCCTGGCCGACGTGCAAGGTGTGCGCCTGACCATCACCGATCAGGTGGGGCACCTGCTCGCCGGAGCGGGCAGCGAGGCCGCCGGCCTCCCCGTCGCCGATGACCGGCGGGTGACCGCCGCACTGGCCGGCCGCTCGGGAACTGTCGAGGGGCCGGGTGAGGACGGACCCTCGGTCTCCACCTTCCGGGCGGTCGACGGCTCGGGGTGGGCGGTGGTCGCGGAGGTCTCCGACGACGCCGCCTTCGCGGGTCAACGGCGCCAGCGCGCTCGGGTCATCGCAGCCGCAGTGCTGCTCGGGCAGATGCTGCTCGTCGGGATGATCCTGGCCGTGCGCGCTCACCACCGGCGACGCGAGGCGGAGGCGGTCCTCTCGGAGCGGGAGGAGCACCTGCGTGGTGTCCTCGAGGCGGCGGGTGACGCCTTCGTCTCGGTGGACGCCGAAGGCCGGGTCAACGCCTGGAACGGCGCGGCGACCACGGTCTTCGGCCACGACCGCGAGACCGCCCTCGGTGCTGATCTGGCCGACCTGGTCATCCCGCCTGAGGCGAGGCCAGCGCAGCGCAGCCACAGCGACCTCGTCCGTGTGGTCGTGGACGGGCGGGAGCCCCTGCCAGGTCGACGAGTCGAGGTCGAGGCCATGCACGCGGACGGCCACCGCTTCCCGGCCGAGGTCACCCTGTGGCAGAGCAGTACCTCAGGAGCCCCCTCGTTGAACGCCTTCGTCAGGGACGTCAGCGAGCGCACGCGACAGCAGAAGGAGGTGGCGGAGGCACGGGACGCCGCGCTCGAAGCCTCACGGCTGAAGTCTGAGTTCGTGGCGAACATGAGCCACGAGGTCCGCACCCCCATGAACGGCGTGCTAGGCATGACGTCGCTCCTGCGGTCCACCTCGCTGGATCCGGTGCAGCGCGACTACGCGGACACCATTGCGAGCTCAGCCGAGGCGCTGCTCACGGTCATCGACGACATCTTGAACTTCTCGAAGATCGAGGCGGGCCGGCTCGAGATCGAAGCGGTGGACTTCGAGGTGCGGCGGCTCGTGGAAGAGGTGTCGGCCCTCATGGCACCGGCCGCCCATGGCCGGGGGAACGAGCTCGTCGTGCTCGTCGACCCAGGCGTCCCAGCCGCGGTGCACGCCGACCCGCACCGGCTGCGGCAGGTGCTGACCAACCTCGTCGGCAACGCGGTGAAGTACACCGAGCGTGGCGAGGTGGTTGTCTCGGTGGAGCCCGGAGAGCTCGACCCCTCGCACGTGCGCATCGCGGTTCAGGACACAGGGATCGGCATCAGCCCCGACCAGCAGGGCCGGCTGTTCGAGGCATTCCAGCAGGCCGACGCCTCCACCACCCGCCGCTACGGGGGCACCGGTCTCGGCCTGACGATCAGCCGCCAGCTCGTGGAGCTGATGGGGGGCTCCCTGCAGGTGCAGAGCGAGCTCGGGTGCGGGTCCACCTTCTTCTTCGAGCTGCCACTGCCCGCCGCGACGTCGCTGCCGGCCACGAAACCGGTCCCCTCCGACCTCGCCGGCACCCGCATCCTCGTGGTCGACGACAACGCCACCAACCGCAAGGTGCTGCAGCAGCTGCTCACCTCCTGGTCGCTGCGGCCCACCTGCGCGGCCGACTCTCGAGGGGCGCTCGTCGAGCTGCACGAGGCAGCCCGGGACGGCCAGCCCTACGGTCTGGTGCTGCTCGACATGCACATGCCCGGCAAGGACGGGCTCGAGCTGGCCGCCGAGGTGCGCGCCGACGCCGACCTCGCCACGACCCCGCTGGTCATGCTCACCTCGAGCTCGGAGGGGCCCGAGCGCACCTCAGCCAAGTCGGCCGGAATCGACGCCTACCTCGTCAAGCCGGTCCGCGAGGTGCCCCTCTACGAGTGCCTGCTCGATCTCTTGACCGGGTGTGAGCGGGAGACGCCCGATTCCGGGCTGCAGGCGCCCGCTGCCGCGGTCGGCCGCGTGCTCGTCGCCGAGGACAACGTCGTCAACCAGAAGGTCGCGATCGGCATGCTCACCTCGCTCGGCTACACGGCGGACGTCGCCGATGACGGTCTTCAGGCGGTCGACATGGCCACCCGCGGCGGCTACGACGTGGTCTTGATGGACTGCCAGATGCCACGGATGGACGGGTTCGCCGCCACCCAGCAGATCCGTGCATCCGGCTCCGCAGCCGGCGTTCCCATCATCGCCCTGACCGCCTCGGCGCTGGAGACTAACCGGGAGCGGTGCCGGGCCGCAGGCATGGACGACTTCCTCTCCAAGCCGCTGCACCCGGACGCACTGGCGGCGACGCTGGCCCGGTGGGTGGGGTCCGACGCGAGGAATGCGGTCCCGGCCGAAGCCGCCGCCGGGGAGCAGTTCGGTGGCGAGGAGGAGGTGCTCGACCCTGACCTCATAGCGCGGCTCGTCCAGCTCGCGCCGCAGTCCTTCGACGACCTCGTCGCGACGTTCACCGAGACGGCTGCCGCCCGCATCGACGGGCTCGAGGCCGCGGTCCGGGCCGGCCACGTAGACGAGGTGGCTCGGATCAGCCACTCACTGAAGGGAAGCAGCGGCGGCCTGGCGGCGCGCAGACTCTCACGGCTGGCAGCTGAAGCCGAGGAGACCGCCATGGATGGCCAACCCGTCCCGACGGCACTACTGAGCGACATCCGGCGCGAGTACGGCCGCGCCGTGGAGGCCCTGACCGCCGCAGCAAGACATCACCACACAGAAGGAGCGGGAGCCCCTTGAGCAAGGCCATCTTGGTTGTCGACGACGAGCCCGACATGCGTGCGCTCGCAAGCATGAGCCTGGAGGCATTCGGTGGCCACCGGGTGATGGTCGCCGCTTCTGGAGCCGAGGCACTGGTCGCGCTGGCTGAGGGCACCTTCGACGCGGTGGTGATGGACGTGCAGATGCCCGGCTTGGACGGACCCGCCACCCTGACCGCGCTTCGTGACCGAGGCGCCGCCGGCGACCCGCCCGTCGTGTTCGTGACCGGGAGCTCCCGCGAGGAGGAGCTGGCGGCGCTGCGAGGGATGGACGTGGCCGGCGTTGTGACCAAACCGTTCGACCCGTTGACGCTCGCAGAGCGTGTCGGGGAGATCCTGGGCTGGAGCACGTGAGCCCCACCGCGGGTCGCTACGTCGGGCGGAGCGTCCTGGTGGTTGACGACGACGAGATGGTGGTCGCGCTCGTGCGTGTCGGCCTGGAGGCACACGGAATCGAGGTCGTCACCGCCACGGACGGCTACCAAGCGATGGCCCGGCTTGCCGAGGCAGTCCCGGACGTGATCGTGTCCGACATCAACATGCCAGGGATGGACGGGTTCGCTCTGGTCAGCCGGCTGCGGGCCGATCCCGCGACTCGCACCGTGCCGCTGCTCTTCCTGACCTCCCGCGCCGAGTCCGGAGACGTTCTCAACGGGTTGGCGCTGGGGGCCGACGACTACATCAGAAAGCCGTTCGCCCTGGACGAGGTCGTCGCCCGGGTGGTCACCAAGCTCGATCGCCCGCCGGTGCCGGTTGACTGGGTCGAACGAGAGCTGGCGATGCAAGACGAGCTGGACCGGGCCGCTGAGGTCCAGGCTCATCTGCTGCCCCAAGCGCCTCCGCCGATGCAAGGGCTCCAAGTCGCCGGGGCGTGCCAGCCCGCACGCTCGATCGGCGGTGACTTCTTCGACTGGTTCGTCCTGCCCGACGGTCGTGTCCAGCTGGTGATCGCCGACGTGATGGGCAAGGGGCTGGGTACGGGCATCGTCGCGGCGAATGTCCGCGCGGTCCTGCGAGCGGCCCTCCGCTTCAACGAGCCGGCCGACGCCGTGACGCGTGCCGCCGTGGTCCTCGAGGACGACCTCCAACGCACCGGGGTGTTCGTGACCGCGTTCATCGCCCGCATCGACCAGCGTGACTGGAGCGTCGACTACGTCGACGCGGGGCACGGTCTGGCGCTCGTCCTGGCGCCGGACGGCGCGATGCGGCGCCTCCAGACCGGTGGTCTTCCGCTCGGCGCGCTCGCGGGAGAACGGTGGACCTCTCGGCGAACGATCCTGCACCCCGGCGAGACGCTGATGACGGCGAGCGACGGCTTCCTCGACCCATTCGCTGGCGGCGCGGCCATCATGGCATTCGCCACCAGCGCGAACCAGGCGGCAAACACAGCGCAAGACCTCGTCGACGCGTGGGCCAGGGTGGCGTCTGAGTTCGACGCCCAGGACGACATGACCTTCCTCGCCGCGCGCCGCCCCGCGTGAGGAGGGGGCCCTCGAGCGCGCGCTCTGCGCGCCGGGCGTCCCAGTCGCTGCACGTCAGCCGCGGCGACCGCATTGAGGCGTGGCGGTGTCGTTACCCACTGCGGTGCTCGTGTTTGTGCTCATTGTGCGGGGCTGGAACTACCTCCGGTTCCGCCGCAAACCTTCGGAGCGCTTCGACCCGGCAGACGGCGACCGGTGACGCGCGCTCATCGGGGCGGTCTCAACGGGTCGGCGCAACTCTTCCTTGATTCGACTGTGTCGAGGAGGTCGTACTGGCTCATGGCGATTACGTGAGGTTGACGCCGCAGGCGATCGACCAGGTGTCGCTGAGGCTGCGTGCCGGGCAGGCGGCCAAGCCGACGGCGAGGGAGCTGGGGTTGTGCACCGGCACCGTGCGCGGGCCTACTTGCTTCGTTGTGGCGGGATCAGACCCGTGCCACGTCGACGAGCCGCGGGCCGACTCCGGGCGGAGGAGCGTGAGGAGATCTCCCCCGGCTTGGCCGGCGGGGAGTCGATGCGGAGCATCGCGACGCGGTTGGGTCGGCCGCCCTCGACGGTGAGCCGGGAGGTCGCTGCCAACGGTGGCCCCCGGCGGTACCGGGCCGCACGCGCCGACCAGCGGGCGTGGCTGCGAGCGGCCCGCCCCAAGCGGTGCAAGCTCGCTGAGATGCCGAGGTGGATGAGATCTTCGGTCCTTGCTGCGACCCGTACTGCCCGACGGGTCGCCACCTGCGCCCGGTCCAGAATGGTCAAGCCCAGTGGTCCTGTCGAGCCGCGACGTGACCTGAGCCGACCTGGGGACGGGGCCGTCATGGCCGCGCGGCAGCCGAGTGGCTCACCAGAAAGTCAGCAGAAATGACGTCCGAAGTTCTCCGAGTCACCCCGAGGCTGTCGGGTAGCGTTGACGCAGGAAGTGGTTCGGTCCGCGGCAGCCGCCTCAGATCGGGCGGGATCGGCAGAGACGGACCGAGATCGGACCAAGGGTCGAGAGGGCCCGTCCATTCGAGAAGGTCAGGGGTTCGAATCCCCTCAGCTCCACCACACACGCAGGTCAGTGGGCCGGTCCGGAATCCTCAACGGAGACCACCAGCGCCCAGCGCGAGGCGACCGAGCCCGTCTTGTTCATCTCCGAGCTCGCCGCTCGGCTGCGCGTCAGCGTCCAGACCCCGACCCGCTGCGCTCGGCGCCGACGAGTCGTCGACGGCAACCAGGATCTTGCTGAGCTTCTGCGACTTCATGAGCGTGCCTTCGCTGGTGTCTCCCCGGGTCGGTAGTTGCCCCGATCATCAGCCATCTGCGTCCCGTGCGTTCTGCCATGCGCGGAACGCCTCCACCGCGGTAGGCAGCGTGGGAAAGATGCGGTCCTCGCCGATCTGCTCCAGCAGCCCACTGGGGGCGAGCTCTGCTCGAAGATCCTGCTTGACGCGGGCCA
>JAOPXF010000352.1 GCA_025965295.1 Nocardioides sp. | reverse complement strand
TTCGGCACCAAGCGCCTCTACCTGCTGGCCGTGCTGCTCTTCGTGGCCGGCTCCGCCCTGTGCGCCGCGGCCACCTCGCTCGAGATGCTCGTCTCGTTCCGGGTCCTGCAGGGCCTGGGCGGCGGCATGCTGATGCCGCTCGGCATGACGATCCTGACCCGGGCCGCGGGGCCGCACCGGGTCGGCCGCGTGATGGCCGTCCTCGGCATCCCGATGCTGCTCGGCCCGATCTTCGGTCCGATCCTCGGCGGCGCGCTCATCGACTCGGCCAGCTGGCACTGGATCTTCCTGATCAACGTGCCGATCGGCGCGCTGGCCCTCCTCTACGCCGCACTCGTGCTCCCCCGCGACCAGGTCGAGCCCTCCGAGACCTTCGACTGGCTCGGCATGGTGCTGCTCTCCCCCGGCCTGGCGGCGTTCCTCTACGGCATCTCCTCGATCCCCGGCGCCAAGCAGGACCACGGCACCGTGTGGACCGCGCAGGTCGTCGCGCCCGCCCTCGTCGGCCTGCTGCTGATCGCCGCCTTCGTGCCGTGGGCCCTCAACCGTCGCAACATCCACCCCCTCGTCGACCTGCGGCTCTTCGACAACTCCCGGATGACGGTCGCGGTGGTGGCGATGTCGCTCTTCGCGATCTCGTTCTTCGGCGCCAGCCTGCTCTTCCCGCTCTACTTCCAGCAGGTTCGCCACGAGGACGCCCTGCACGCCGGGCTGCTCCTCGCCCCACAGGGCATCGGCGCGATGCTCACGATGCCGGTGGCCGGGATCCTGGCCGACCGGATCGGCCCCGGCAAGATCGTGATGGTCGGCATCGCCGTGATCACGGTGGGCATGGCGATGTTCACCCGGCTGACCGAGGCCACGTCCTACACCTACCTGCTGACCGCGCTCTTCGTCATGGGCCTCGGCATGGGCGGCACGATGATGCCGATCATGTCCTCGGCTCTGGCCACGCTGAAGGACCACACGGTCGCGCGCGGCTCCACGCTGCTGAACATCGTCCAGCAGGTCGCCGCCTCGGTCGGCACGGCGGTCTTCTCCGTGCTGCTGACCAATGGGCTGCTCAAGATCGACCCGACCGACCCCTCGGGCGCTCCCGGGGCCACGGCCGATGCCTTCGCGACGGTGTTCATCGTCGCGACGGTGCTCGTCGCCGCGGTGCTGGTGCCGGCGTTCTTCCTCCCGCGCACCCGGCTGGCGACCCCGGCCGACCCGGCCGCGACCCTCGGGCACTGACGGCCCGAACCGCACCCGCCCGGTAATCGGCGGACCATCAGACACGCGCCGGCCATGCCCGGGACCCCAGAACGTGTTCCAGTTCCACGTAAGGAATGCCGTCCGCCCGCGTGACGATCGCGTGAACCGGCCCACTCCACGAGCGTGGATCGGCTGCCCACGCCCTCGCGCGTGACGGGCCCCACGTGCCGAGAACTTGCGTGCCTCCGTGGACCCTTGTCACGGTGGAGGTTCAGCGCGACTCACGCAGCTCGCCTTTCCGCCGGTAGACGGTCATCCAGGAGTCCGTCCCGGCCTCGACATCTCGTCCGTTCTCGCCTCGCGACCTCGCACGTCCGTCGACCCCGAAAGGTCTCGCCCGTGTCCATCACCTTGTCCCCGCACACCTCCACGATGCCTCCTCCCGACGCCGGCACCGGTCGGGTGGGCTCGCCCACCGACGTGGTCTCCCTCCCCGTCCGCAACCGCCTGGCGCTCCCGGTCGTACGCCGCCGCGAGATCGTCGCGGTCATCGACCCGGTGTGGCCGGCCGACGACGACGCCACCCACTCCGTCCGCGCACCGCAGGAGGTCGTGGCGGCCGCCGCCGAGCGGCTGACCCGCTTCCTGCAGCCCGGCGAGATCGTCGCCAGCACCCCCGACGGCCGCCTCACGCTCCGCCTCCGGCACGAGGACCGCGCGGCCCGGCCGGTGCGCCTGCAGGAGATGGCCTACCACGCGATCGAGGTCCTCGACGCCCTCACCGACGGCGAGCGGGTCAGCGACCTCGGCGTCGGCTGGGCCCGGATCACCCGCCAGCAGAGCCCCGAGCAGGCCGAGCAGCACGCCGCCGCCGCGGCTGCGGAGTCGGTCAACCAGCGCGACCTCCAGCCGCGCCAGCAGGGTGCCCACGTGCGCACCCGCCATCCCGCGATCAGTCTCTGGAGCGCGAGCCGGCAGCTGCTGCTCGCGACCGTGGGCAGCGTCGTACTGCCGTTCCTGGGCCTGGTGGCGCTCTCCGCGGTCGGCATCGACCTGTCCGGTCCGCTCTACTGGACCCTGGTCGCCGCCCTGGCGATCACCGCCGCGACGATCTGGGCCGAGTGCTCGCACGCCCTCGACCCGCCGCGGGTCCCGGCCGCGCCGGACGGCCCGGCGCCGCGGGCGAGCGCCGTCATCGCGGCCTACCTCCCGAACGAGGCCGACACCATCGTCGAGACCGTGCACGAGTTCCTGGCCCAGGACTACTCGGGCGGACTCCAGGTCGTCGTCGCCTACAACACCCCGGTGCCGCTCGAGGTCGAGGACGAGCTCGCCCGCCTCGCCCGCCGCCACCCCGATCTCACCGTGCTCAAGGTCCCGGACAGCACCTCGAAGGCGCAGAACGTCAACGCCGCCCTGCGCGTGGCCGACGGCGAGTTCGTCGGCATCTTCGACGCCGACCACCACCCGGCCCAAGGCAGCTTCGAGCGCGCCTGGCGCTGGATCGCGGACGGCGTGGACGTCGTCCAGGGCCACTGCGTGATCCGCAACGGCAAGGACTCCGCGCTCGCGCGCCTCGTCGCGGTCGAGTTCGAGCAGATCTACGCCGTCGCCCACCCGGGCCGTGCGTCGGTCTACCGGTTCGGGATCTTCGGCGGCTCCAACGGCTACTGGCGAGCCTCCGCGCTGCAGCAGATCCGGCTGCGCGGCTCGTTCCTGACCGAGGACATCGAGGCGTCCATGCGGCTGCTCGAGGCCGGTGGCCGGATCGTCAACGACCCGGGCCTGGTGAGCCGCGAGCTCGCACCCGAGACCCCCAAGGCGCTGTGGAACCAGCGGATGCGCTGGGCGCAGGGCTGGTTCCAGGTCTCGTGCCGGCACCTGATGACGACCCTGCGGTCGCCGAGCCTGAGCGTGCGGCAGAAGGTCGGCGTCGGCTACCTGCTCGGCTGGCGTGAGGTCTACCCGTGGATCGCGATGTCCGCCTGGCCGCTGCTCGGCTTCCTGGCCTGGCGCGACGGCGGGATCTCCTTCGGTTCGCCGGTCTTCCTGCTGCTCACCCTCTTCGTCACCGTGTCCGGACCGCTGCAGACGCTGGCCGCGTGGCGGCTCGCCGCGCCCGAGATGCGCCGACACCCGTGGTGGTTCGTCGGCGCGGCGCTGGCCAACCTGCTCTTCTACACCGAGCTGAAGAACCTCGTGAACCGGGTCGCGCACCTCAAGCAGCTGCGCGGCGAGCACCAGTGGGTCGTCACCCCGCGCACCGCGGCGAGCACCGGCTCGAGCATCGAGGAGTCCAACGACTCCCACGACACCGACCACACCGAGGAGGTGGCCGCATGAGCATCGCGACCGCGACCCCGATCAGCTCCGCCCCCGCGACACCGGTCGACGTCCCCGGCTCGGCACCCACACCGCGCCCGGTCTTCCCCCTGGGTTGGCTGCGCGGGCTGGCGGCCCTGGCCGTCGTCTTCTTCCACGCCTACCAGAACAACCGCTCCGGCCCGGAGAGCGCGTGGCCGTTCACGGGCGCTGCCCACCAGGCGATGCTCGGCACCGACCTCTTCGTGGACATGTTCTTCGTGCTGTCCGGCCTGGTCCTGTGGCTGCCGGTCGCGCGCTCCTGCGCCGACGGCGTGAGCAGCCGGCCCGGCCGGGTGCTGCTCTACCGGCGGATGGCCCGGCTGCTGCCCCTCTACGTCGCCGTCGTGCTCGTCGTGTGGACCACCACGAACCCGGCGTTGCCCGGGAACTGGCAGGACCTCGTCCTGCACCTGACCTTCACGCACGTCTACAGCGACCAGTACATCTTCTGGACCGACGGGCCCGCGTGGTCACTCGCCGT
>JAOPXF010000302.1 GCA_025965295.1 Nocardioides sp. | reverse complement strand
GGAGAAGCCGGGGTCCACGAAGCCGGCGGTCGCGTGGGTCAGCAGCCCGAGCCGGCCCAGCGACGACTTGCCCTCGACCCGTGCGGCGATGTCGTCGGGCAGCGAGACGACCTCGTACGTCGACCCGAGCACGAACTCGCCCGGGTGCAGGATGAACGGCTCGTCGCCGTCCGGCTCGACCTCGCGGGTGAGGTCGGACTGGTCCGCGGCGGGGTCGATGTGGGGGTAGCGGTGGTTCTCGAAGACCCGGAAGAACCGGTCGAGGCGCACGTCGATCGAGGACGGCTGCAGCATCGCCGGGTCCCAGGGATCCATGGCGATCCGGCCGTCGTCGATCTCGGTCAGGATGTCGCGGTCAGACAGCAGCACGTGCGCACCCTACCGGCGGCCGGGGAAGAACGGGCGGGGAAGATGGGGCCCATGTCCTTCCACCGGTACGTCGCCCTGGGCGACTCCTTCACCGAGGGCGTCGGCGACCCCGACCCCGCCCGGCCCAACGGCGTGCGCGGCTGGGCCGACCGCGTGGCCGAGGTGCTCGACGCGCAGGCCGGACCGGACGGTGACTTCGGCTACGCCAACCTGGCGATCCGCGGCCGCAAGCTGCACGCGATCATCGCCGAGCAGCTCGCGCCCGCGATCGCCCTGCGGCCCGACCTGGTCTCGGTCTACGCCGGCGCCAACGACATCCTGCGACCCCGCGTCGACCTCGACGCGCTCGTGGCCGACTACGACGAGGCCCTGGCCCGGCTGGCGGCCACGGGAGCGCACCTGCTCGTGTGGACGGCGTTCGACCCGGGCGGCTCGGCGATCTACCGCCCGGTGCGCGGACGGTTCGCCCTCTACAACGAGCTGGTCCGCGAGAGCGCGGACCGCCACGGTGCGACGGTCGTCGACTTCTGGCGGCTCCGGGAGTACCGCGACTGGCGCTACTGGGACGCCGACCGGATGCACATGGGTCCGGCGGGCCACCAACGGATGGCGATCGAGGTGCTCGACAGCCTGGGCGTGGAGCACGACCTGGTCCCACTCGAGCTGGCCGACCTGCCCACGACCGGCCGGCGCGACCAGCTCCGCGAGGACCTGGCCTGGGCGCGCGACTCCGCGGCTCCCTGGGTGCACCGACGGCTGACCGGGCGGTCGTCCGGTGACACCGTCACCGCGCGACACCCCGCACTCGCGCGCGTCCTGGCCACCACCGCCCCCACACCGGCGTCCCCGGGCGGCGCGTGATCGGTTAACATTCGTGCGACCCCGACGGGCCGGTGCCGAGCACCGGTGGCACGGGGCCGTGCGGATGTAGCTCAGTTGGTAGAGCGCGACCTTCCCAAGGTCGATGTCGCGAGTTCGAGTCTCGTCATCCGCTCCAGTCCCGGCCCTCTCCCCTCTCACGCGCCTCCCCTGGGCGACTCGCCACGCTCCTGTGACCAGTGGTGCACTTGACGTCTTTTGTGGTCATTGGGGACAGTGGGGTGCAATCTTCCCCGTCGACCGCGTCTCGAGGACCTCGATGCCCCGCCCCCGCTCCATCGCCATCGGCGCCGTCGGAGCCTTCGCGCTCCTGCTCGCCGTCACTCCCTTCATCCCCCGCGGGGGAGGCGACGACGGATCGATGGTCCCCTCCGGGGAGCAGCAGTACGGCGCCCTGCAGCCGGCCCGGACGGCCGGCCTCGGGGTCGTGACCCCCGACCTGCAGGCCGAGATCGACCGGGTCGTCGGCCAGGGCCGCACCCTGGGCCGCCTCTCGCCACGGCAGACGACCGACAGCCTGGTCGCCGGACTGGTGCGCTGCGCCGACTTCGAGGGCCAGCGCTACTGCCTGGGCACCGGCTGGACCGAGAGCACGCAGGACCAGGTGCAGGCGCGGGCCGCCGTGGCCGCCCGCCGCATCTCCGCCCGGCCGTCGACCACGATCTCGACCGGCGACCTCGACCTGCTCGGCGCCCTCCGGCGCACCGCCTCCCTGAGCCCGGAGGCCCGCGCCGCCGCCGAGACCGCGGAGCTGACCCGGGCCGCCCGCTCGGTGGCCAAGGTGTGGCTGCTCCGCCACGACATCGAGGGCGTCGCGCTGCCGCCAGGCTTCCTCACCGAGCACCCCGAGGCCGCGGTGTCGGCCCCGGCGGCCGCGAAGCCCTCCGCGACCCCGACGGGCTCCGCCACCCCGTCGCCGACGAAGACGCCCACCAAGACGCCCAGCCCGAGCGCCACGCCCTCGCCGCTCGCCTCGTCGACGCCGCCGCCCAAGACCCGCGGCGACTACCCCCGCCGGGCCACGGTGCTCAACCCCAAGCAGGTCGCCCAGCAGCAGCGCACCTACTGGTGCGGGCCCGGCGCGATGCAGATGATCGCCTGGGGCTGGAAGCAGAAGGACCTCGGCCAGGCGCACTGGGCGAGCAAGCTCGGCACGACCACGAGCGGCACCGCGATCACCGACATGGTGCGGGTGGTCAACTCCAGCACCGGTTGGGACGGCCAGAAGTACGCCGGTCCCTACATCACCCTCGACATCAGCAACTACACCTACAAGAAGTGGCTGCTCCTGCAGATGCGGCACATCGTCGACTACCGGGCGCCGGTGATCCTGCACCCGATCCTGCTGAAGAAGTACTACCCCTACCTCGACGACGACGCGTCCGGCCACTTCCAGGCCGGTCGCGGCTACGACAAGCGCGGCAAGAAGCCCACCCAGCTCGGCTACTTCGAGCCCTGGAACCAGCAGGCCTTCGACCCGTCCGAGCCGTACATCAGCCGCGTGCAGTGGCGCGACGCGTACAAGAGCTACCGAGCCAACCAGGCGCACTTCCAGCACAACATCGGCGTGTGATGCGGCGCGCCATCCGGTACGTCGCCCCCGCGGCCGCGCTGCTCCTCATGCTGACGGCGTGCTCGCAGGACGACGACCAGCCCGAGGCCGACCCCACGGTCGCCACCTCGCCCGCCGCCAGCGACGAGCCCTCGGAGTCGCCGACCGGCTCGCCGTCCACGACTCCGTCCGCGGATCCGTCGGGACTTCCCACGGGGGGCACGTCCGACCGGCCCGCGCCGCTCACGGCCGGCAGTGACCTGCTCGGCTGGCAGAAGGCACCGGGGTCGGTCGACTCGACCGTCACCAGTGGTGGCGGCTGGACCGTCACCGTGGACAAGGCCGGCAGCGAGGCCGAGGTGTCCGGGCCCGACCAGGGCTCCGGGATCTCGGCGGGCCGGCGCGAGCGCATCTCGGACACCCTGCTCGACGACCAGTACGCCGTCGTGGTCATGCAGGACCGGCAGGAGACGCGGCCGACGCGCGCCGTCGTCGTCGAGCTCGGCGAGCAGAACCAGTTCTCGGTCGACGGGTCCTCGGACATCCCCACCGTGAACGGCGGCACCTGGGCCCTGGGCCAGGGCCACCTGCTGCACGCCACCGTGAACGACGGTGCCTACTGCATCGCCTCGGTCGACCTCGCCACCCAGGAGTCGACCCTCGGCTGGTGCGCGCCCGAGCGCCACGGCTTCAACTCGGCCCACGTCACGCCCGCCGGCGACGCCCTCACGACCTTCGACGACTCCCGCCCGTCGTGCCGGACGGTCGTCACCCTGACCGGCACCGAGACTGAGCCGTTCCCGGGCGTGCCCGACTGCACCGGCTGGGAGGGGCTGCTCCTCGACGACGGCGCCGTCTGGTCGGTCGTGCCGAAGGCCAAGCAGGTCGAGTCCGCGCAGTACTACGCCCGGGTCGGCGACAGCTACCTCGACCTCGGACCCGGCACGACCGGGACACTCACCTGGTGCGCCGACTCGGCGTACTTCGTGCGCGACCCGCAGCGCGACGGCGACCCCGCGGCGCTGATGCGCTTCAACCCGGAGACCGGGCTGGACGTGGTCTACGAGTCGTCCGGCGGGCGGGCCTTCCTGACCGAGCCGCGGTGCGGCGGCGACACCGTCACGGTCACGGCCTTCGCCGAGGGCGGCGACGAACAGGTGAGCGCGACCGTCCGATAACCGGGCAGGTCCGAGCCTCGGCGTCCACGAATCCGCGCAACTGCGTCATCTTTCACCGACTCGGTCGTTCCCCATATGTCGGACCTTTCGCAGGTCCGGCACCCGAGGACGCGGGGTGGTGGCGGCGCAGCGGTCTGCCACCACCTCGTCTTCGGCCTCCCGGGTCGACGTGTCTAGGCTGGCGCGGTGACTGCAGGCTTCACTGGGTTCCCCGTCGCGGCCCTGGACTTCTACGACGACCTCGAGGTGGACAACACCCGGTCGTACTGGGAGAAGCACAAGGCGGTCTACGCCGAGTCGGTCAAGGCGCCGATGACCGCCCTCACCGCCGCCCTCGAGCCCGAGTTCGGTCCGGCGAAGGTCTTCCGGCCGTTCCGGGACGTGCGCTTCGCCAAGGACAAGACGCCGTACAAGACCCATCAGGGCGCCTTCGTCCGGGTCGGCGAGGCGACCGGGTGGTACGTCGAGGTCTCGCCGCGCGGGGTCCGCACCGGTGCGGGGTTCTACGAGGCGAGCTCACCTCGGCTGCACGCGATCCGGGCGGCCATCGACCACGACCTCACCGGCCCCGAGCTCGAGGGCATCCTCGACGGCCTGCGCAGCGACGGCTGGGAGGTGGGCGGCGAGCGGCTCAAGACCACCCCGCGCGGCTACGGAGCCGACCACCCGCGCATCGAGCTGCTACGCCACAGGTCGATGACCGTGGGCCGCTCGCTCGGCTTCGACCCGGTGATCCACACCCCCGAGCTGGCGGACATCGTGCGGGAGCACTGGCGGGCCCTGCGCCCGTTCGTCGAGTGGGTGGCGACCAACGCCGAGCCCCGCGCCGAGCGCTAGTGGGTCACACGACTCAGCCCCACGTGTACGTCGCCATCGTGCGCTCCGGCTCCCAGTAGGCCTTCATCGAGGCGACCCGGCCGTCGTCGTTCACGACGTACACCATGATCAGGTCGGTCTTCGTCGAGCCACCGTCGGGGAACGTCGTCGTGATCGTGCCGATGTTGGCGCACGTGTTGCCGTTGGCGAACGAGTCGTGGATGACGAACTCGAAGCGCTCGATCGGCGCGATCGCCAGGTGCCAGAAGGCCGAAAGCCCCTCGTGCCCGTGGTGGCCCCTGCCGTCGGGGTCGAACATCGAGGGACCCACGGGGTCCTCGAGCACGGCGTCCTCGGCGTACACCGTGAGCCACTCGGCCAGGTCGCCCTTCGCGACGGCCGAGTAGGAGCGTTGCGAGGCCGCCCGTGCCGGGTGGGGTTCGTTGGAGGCGGTCCAGGTGATGGCGTCGGACGTGATCATGGCCGCATCGTAGGTCAGAACTAGAACGCGTTCTAGTGCATGCGTCCGACTCGCCCGCGACACGGCTCGTTCATCCTCCGCTCATGTGGACGCGTCAGGCTGGACCCATGGCCAAGAAGCGCAAGGCGTTCGTACACATCGGCCTGGACGACGGGTCCGGCGACTTCGTCGGCGAGGCG
>JAOPXF010000294.1 GCA_025965295.1 Nocardioides sp. | reverse complement strand
CGGCCCGGCCGCAGTAGGAGCCGGTGGCGTAGCCGCCCCTGCGCAGCTCCGAGGGGTTGTCGACGATCCCGCCCTGGGCCGCGATGCCTCCCTTGGCGCCGACCAGCCACACCCAGTTCTGGCCCTGGCTGATCACGATCCGCCGGCCCTTGCCGGAGCCCTTCGGGACCGGGCGCTGGTCGCAGCGCATCGCGTCATCGGCGTACAGCCGGTGACGCGTCTCCTGGGTGAGGCGGCCGTTCTGCGGCAGGTGGTGACGCGACTGGAAGCGGATCACGGCCGAGCGGGTCCACCGGCCGAGGTCGCCGTCGACGGGTCCGGCCTCGCAGCCCAGATGGTTGAGCGCGCGCTGTGCCTTCTCGACCCAGGGCCGGCCGGCGGCGTCGGCCGGCGCCGCACCGAGGCTCAGCGCGGAGACCAGCAGCAGGAGGGCGAGCAGGCGGCGGGTCATGTCAGCGTTCGACGGCCATCTCGCCGAGCTCGTTCCAGTCGTCCTGGTCGACCGACTGGCTGACGATCTTCGGGGTGCTGGCGAGGTACGCCGGCAGCTTCGCCTGGGCGGCCTTGAAGTGGTCGCTGTTCACGTGCGCGGCGCCGGCGTCGCCGTCGCGGAAGGCCTCGACGAGGACGTACTCGTTCGGGTCGTCGAGGCTGCGGGACCAGTCGAACCACAGGCACCCGTCCTCGGCCCGGCACGCCTCGGTGAAGTCACGGGTGATCTCCGGCCACTCCTCCGCGTGCTCGGGCAGGACCTGGAACTTGGCGGTGATGAAGATCAAGGCAACTCCTCGGACGTGGTGGATCGGCAGGTTCGATCGTAGGGGTGGGTCGGCGCTCGTCGTCAGTGGAACTGGCCGAGACCCTCGCGCTCGAGCAGCATCGTGAGGCCGCCGTTCCAGAACGAGAAGCCGGCTCCGGTGATCATCGCCAGGTCCAGGTCCTCGGGCGCCGCGACGACACCCTCGTCCAGCATCCGGCGCACCTCGTCGGCGAGGCCGGTCAGGACGCGGGTGCGTACCTCGGCCGGCTCCAGCACCACGGGGTCGGCGGGCTTCTCCTGGAGCGCCTCGACCTCGGGGTCGATGCCGCCGTCCGGGCCGTAGTAGGACGACTTCTTCGCCGCCACCACCCGCTCGAGGGCGGGGGAGACGTAGAAGCGGTCCGGGAAGGCCCGGTGCAACGTCTCGTTGTTGTGCAGCGCGATCGCCGGCCCGACCAGGGACAGCAGCATGAAGGGCGGCATCGGCACGACCCCCGCGAAGGCGCCGTCCGCGACCGGGACGGGCGTCCCCTCGTCGACGATCCGGCCGACCTCGCCCATGAAGCGGCCCAGGAGGCGGTTGACGATGAACGACGGGCTGTCCTTGACCAGGATCGTGGTCTTCTTCAGCGCCTTGCCGGTCGCGAACGCCGTCGCCAGCGTGGCGTCGTCGGTGGCGTCGCCCTTGACGATCTCCAGCAGCGGCATCACCGCGACCGGGTTGAAGAAGTGGAAGCCGACGACCCGCTCCGGGTGCTCGAGGTCGGCGGCCATCTCCGTGATCGACAGCGACGAGGTGTTGGTCGCGAGGATGCACTCCGGCGACACCGCCTTCTCGACGTCGGCGAAGACGGACTTCTTCACCGACATCTCCTCGAAGACAGCCTCGATCACGAAGTCGGCGTCCGCGAAGACCTCCGACTTGTCGATGGCACCGGAGACGAGGCCCTTGAGCCGGTTGGCCTTGTCCTGGTTGACCCGGCCCTTGGCGAGCAGCTTCTCGATCTCGGCGTGGACGTAGCCCACGCCCTTGTCGACGCGCTCCTGGTCGAGGTCGGTGAGCACGACGGGTACGTCGAGTCGGCGCACGAACAGCAGCGCCAGCTGGCTGGCCATCAGGCCGGCGCCCACGATGCCGACCTTGGTCACCGGACGCGCCAGCGACCGGTCCGGCGCGCCGGCGGGCCGCTTGGCCCGCTTCTGCACCAGGTCGAACGCGTAGAGCGACGCGATCAGCTCCGGCGTCCTGGACATCGCCTCGAGGGCGTCGTCCTCACGGGCGAAGCCCGCGTCCCGGTCGTTGTCGCGCGCGGCGTCGATCAGCTCGACGGCCTGCTTCGCCGCAGGGGAGGCGCCACCGGTCCTGGCCTCGGCGACCTGGGCCCCACGGGCGACGGCCGCGTCCCACGCCGCGCCGCGGTCACCATCCCAGATTCCGGGCCCAGACCGGTCCACGGTGGTCGTGCCGGTGAGCACGTCGGCCGCCCAGAGCAGCGACTGCTCGAGGAAGTCCGCACCTGAGAAGACCGCGTCGGCGAGCCCGAAGTCGTACGCCGCCTGGCCGCCCAGGGTCTTGCCGTTGTTGAGGGGGTTCTCGAGGATCAGCGTGACCGCCTTGTCGGGTCCGACCAGGTTGGGCACCAGGAAGGCACCGCCCCAGCCGGGGACCAGGCCGAGCATGACCTCGGGCAGGCCCAGGGCGGGCGCGCTGTCCATGACCGTGCGGTAGGTGCAGTGCAGGGCCACCTCCAGGCCGCCGCCGAGCGCCAGGCCGTTGACGAAGCCGAACGACGGCTTGGCCCGGCCGTCGACACCGTCCTGGAGCTTGCGGAAGACCGCGTGGCCGAGCTGGGCGACGACGCGGACGCCGTCCTCACCGCCCCCGGCGATGCTGGTCAGGTCGGCACCGGCGGCCAGGATGAACGGCTTGCCGGTCACCCCGATCGAGGTGATCTCGTCGTCGGCGAGCGCGGCGTCGATCGCGGTGTTCAGCGACAGCAGCGACCGCGGCCCGAACGTGTTGGGCTTGGTGTGGTCCTCGCCGTTGTCGAGGGTGATCAGGCCCATCACGCCGGCCCCGTGGGGGAGCGTGACCTTGCGCAGGTGGGCCTGGGTGACGCGCTCGGCGTCGGAGGAGATCTCCTCGGCGCGGGC
>JAOPXF010000218.1 GCA_025965295.1 Nocardioides sp. | reverse complement strand
CCACCCACGTGGTCGAGGAGCGGCGCTACGACGCCTGAGGGCGACTAGCGGCGCAGGTGCGTCCGGGCCGCCGCGCGCACCGCGTCGGTGAGCCTGGCGAGCACGGGTGAGTCGAGGCGCCACCGCTGCCAGTGCAGGGGTACGTCGACGTGGCCGCGGGCCGTGAGCGGCACCAGCGTCCCGTCGGCGACGGCCGGGGCGAGCTGCGGCTCGGGGACGGCTCCCCAGCCCATGCCGAGCCGCACCGCCTCGAGGAAGTCCGCCGAGGTCGGCACCCGGTGCGTCAGCGGCGGCTCGGTCACGCCGTGGCCCGTCAGCACGTCGTGCTGGAGCGCGTCCTTCTCGTTGAACACCACGACCGGCATCCGCGCCCAGTCCACGCCGCGCCCCCTGCGCCAGCGCCCGGCGAGCTCCGGGGTGGCGGCAGGGACGTAGCGCAGCACCCCCAGCCGCTCGACCGCGCAGCCCTGGACCGCCACCGGGTCGGACGTGACCGCGGCGAGGACGTCGCCGCTGCGCAGCAGGTCCGCCGACCACGCCTGGTCCTCGACGTGCACCCGCAGGGCCACGTCGGGCCAGGTCGCGACCTCGCCCATCACCGCCCGGAACCAGGTGGCCAGCGAGTCGGCGTTCACGGCGAGCGGGAGGTCGACCTGGGACCGATGGCCGTGGGCGAGCGCGTCACGCGCCTCGTCGTACAGCAGCCGGGTCTGGCGAGCCAGCCGGAGCAACGTCTCCCCCGCCGCCGTGGGACGGCAGGGTGTGGCGCGCTGGACGACGACCTGGCCGACCGCCGACTCGAGCGCCCGGATGCGCTGGCTGACGGCCGAGGGGGTGAGGTGCAGGTGCCTGGCGGCGGCCTCGAACGTGCCGTGGTCGGCGATGGCCACCAGCGCCGCGAGCTGGGCGGGAGGCAGATCCATGAAGCGATGCTAATGGTTGTGCAGAATCATTCGCTGGTCTTCATTCCGGCCAAGCCCTAGCGTCGGGCCCGTGATCGACTCCCTCGGCGCCGGCCTGGTCACCGGGCTCTCACTCATCGTGGCCATCGGCGCGCAGAACGCCTACGTGCTGCGACAGGGGCTCGCGCGCGAGCACGTCTTCGTCGTCGTCCTGATCTGCACGCTGTCGGACGTCGTCCTGATCGTTGCGGGCGTGGCCGGCATCGGCACGATCGTCGAGGAGGCGCCCTGGGCACTGACGCTCGTGCGCTGGCTGGGGGTCGCGTTCCTGGGGTGGTACGGCGTCAGCTCGCTGCTGCGGGCGCGCCGGGCAGAGTCGCTGCGTGCCGAGGGTGGCGGCGCCACCAGGCTGCGCTCGGCCGCGCTGCGTGCGACCGCGCTCACCTGGCTGAACCCGCACGTCTACCTCGACACGGTGCTGCTGCTCGGCTCGATCGCGAACCACGAGGGCCCGACGGGGCGCTGGTGGTTCGCGATCGGTGCCTGCGTCGCCAGCACCCTGTGGTTCGCCGGGCTGGGCTACGGCGCCCGGCTCGCCCACCGCACGCTCGCCAGCCCCCGCGCCTGGCAGGTGCTCGACGTGCTGATCGGGCTGGTGATGCTGGTGATCGCGGTCAGGCTGGCGCTGGGTTGACGGGGGTGGCGCCGAGGATCAGCGGCCGTACGACGAGCGACCGCGCGAGGAGTCGCTGCGACCCTCGGGGCGGCGGGTGCCGCCACCCTGCCCGCGGTAGGGCTTGCGGTCGCCACCGGAGAACGAACGACCGGCGCTGCCACCGGTGCGCGCACCCTGCGAGCGGGCCGGCGTCTTGCTGCCGGTCTCGGCGAGGGCCTCGGCGGTGAGCACGCGCGGGGCGGTGCGCAGGTCGTGGTGGAGGACCTCGACGCCGGCGCCGCGCTGCAGGCGGACGACCTGGTCGACGAACTTCGGCGTGGAGATCGTCACGACGCACCCGGCCTTGCCGGCCCGCGCCGTACGGCCCGAGCGGTGGAGGTAGGCCTTCGGGTCGTTCGCGGCGTCGAAGTGGATGACGAGGTCGACGTTGTCCACGTGGATGCCACGGGCGGCGACATCGGTGGCGACGACGGCCTGGACCTTGCCGCTCGAGAACTTGTGCAGGTTGCGCTCGCGCACCCGCTGGCTCAGGTTGCCGTGCAGGTCGACCGCCTCGACGCCGGCGGCGGTGAGCGCCTCCGCCAGCTCGACGGCACCGTCGCGGGTGCGCGTGAACAGGATCGTCGACCCGTTGGCCTCGACCAGGCGGACCGCCGCGTCCACCTTGTCGCGGAACCCGCCGACGACCATCGTGTGGTGCGTCATCGTGACGACCGCGCCGGCGTTGGGGTCGAGCTCGTGGAGCTTCGGGCTGCGCAGGTGCTTGCGGACCAGGCGGTCGACGTCGCCGTCGAGGGTCGCGGAGAGCAGCATCCGCTGGCTGTTCGGGGGCGTCATGCCGACGAGCTTGTCGATCGCGGGGAAGAAGCCCAGGTCGCAGAGGTGATCGGCCTCGTCGAGGACCGTGACCTCGATGTCGCCGACGTTGCAGTGGCCCTGCTTGATCAGGTCCTCGAGGCGGCCGGGGGTCGCGACGACGATGTCGGCGCGGTTCTTGAGGGCGCGGACCTGGCGGTCGTACGGCGTACCGCCGTAGACCGTGGCCAGCCGCAGCTTGAGCGACATGGCCAGCGGAGTGAGCGCGCGGCTCAGCTGCTGGGCGAGCTCGCGGGTCGGTACCACGATCACCGCGCGGGGGTGACCGGGACGGCTCCGCTCCCCCGCAAGGCGGGCCAGAACGGGGATCCCGAACGCGAGGGTCTTGCCGGAGCCGGTCTGGGTGCGGCCCAGCACGTCGTGGCCGGCGAGGCCGTCGGGGATGACGGCAGCCTG